>DATGHL010000016.1 GCA_035308025.1 Candidatus Binataceae bacterium | reverse complement strand
CTCGGCGATCTGCGAACGAATCTTCGTCTCACAGTAGCGACTGAGACTACTCGACGTTGAAGATGCGCGAGATCGTTGAGGTGAGGCGCGAGACCGGCTCAGCGATAGCGACCAGATTGCCGCGCGCGATCACCTTGAAGAACTCGGCGTCACGCGGGGCCAGGCCGTCGAGCGCGCGCGAGTCGCCGTTGCGCAGGCTGCGCTCGATGCGGGCGTCCACTTCGACCTCCGGAATCGCCGCCAGCGCCGCGCGGATACTGACCAGTCCGGGGTCGCCGCCGCATTCCAACGCATCCAGCGCCGGTGCGAGTTCGACTGCTTCCTCCATCGAGAAGCTGCCGTTGCGCAGCCGTTTGAGCTCCTCCAGACAGGCCGCGGTCCCGAGCGCAACGCCGATATCACGCGCGAGCGACCGCACATACATCCCGGAGGAGCAGACGACGTTAAAGCGGAGCAGATCGGCGCCGACGGCTTCGAGTTCCAACTGCGCGACGTGCACTTCCCGAGGAGCCGGCGGCGCAACCTCGACGCCCTGATGCGCGAGCTTGTAGAGCGGCACGCCGTCGCGCTTGATCGCCGAGAAGATCGGCGGCGTCTGCTCGATAACCCCGGTGAACTTCGCCGCGAGCGCCGCCAGCAGATCAGCTTCGAGCGTCGGCACGGGCGCGGTGCGCGTCACCGCGCCCGTACGATCGAGCGTGTCGGTCTCGGTGCCGAGCTTGATCAGCCCCGCGTACTCCTTTTCGCCTTCCTGCAGAAAAGGGGCCAGCTTGGTGCCCTCGCCAATCATGATCGGCAGAACGCCGGTGGCAAACGGATCGAGGGTGCCGAGATGGCCGACGCGGGTCGCGCGTCCGAGCCGCGATTTGATCAGCCGAACGACCTCAGCCGAGGTCGGTCCGGCGGGTTTGTCGATAACAATGATTCCGTGCATTGGGGTACAACAGGATACCCGATGAAAGCGCGTGGCTTAAGGACTGAAATTAAAGGGCACGCCTCCTGAGAGGCGCGCCCTCGAAGTGAGGCCCTGTCCCTAGGCGGGGACAGGCTTGTTATTTCCCTAGCGGCCGGCCGCAGCGGACTGCGTCGCGGGCGAGGTTCCACGCTTGATGTGCGGCATGACCTCCGTCGCGAACAGCTTCATGCTGCGTTGCGCAACCTCCAGCGGCATGTCGGCATACTTGAAGACCCCGACGAATTCCTCCGCCTCCATCGTGCTCGCGATCGTTTGTAGCGCCTCAACGCATTGCTCGGGCGTACCGTAAACCTGCGTCTTGGTGAACAGGTTGCGGAAATCCTGAGGCCGGTTCTTGCCGGCTTCGGCCATCTGGGCATGGAATTCGTAGCCTTTGGCATTGCGGAAGTGTTCAGGCTCGTCGTACTCGTAATGGCTTATAGCGGTATCCGCATAGTTACCCATGTAACGCTCGCCGCCGGCGGTAGCTTCGCGCTCGGTCTCCGCACAATAGACGAAGCATACGGTCATCGGCTTTTTCACCGGCTGCCCGAACTTAACGCAGGATTCCTTGAAGTGATCATAATCCTTGCGATGCTCCGCCCAGGCCTTTTGCGGAATCACCAGCATGCCCATACCTTGCTGAGCCATGATGTCGCCGCTCTCGGGCGAGATGATCGCGCCGTAAAAACGGTCGGTAAGATTGCGCCGACGCGGCTGCGGCCGGATGCTCATCTCGGGAATCTGGAAGAACTTGCCCTTGTATGAGAAGCGCTCCTGCGTCAGCGCCATCCGCACGATTTCCGAGGCTTCGATGAAGCGCTCACGCGACTCGCTCATGGGCACGCGAAAGCCGTCGTACTCGATCCTGCCAGAGCCGCGGCCAAATCCCAGCGTCAGTTCGCGGTCACCCGCGTACAGCTCGAGCATCGCGATCTGCTCAGCGACGCGCACCGGGTCATGCCACGGCAGCACGACGACCATCGAGCCGAAGCCGATCCGCTTGGTGCGTCCGGCCATAAAAGTCAGGAACTGCAGAACATCAGAGATCATCGTATAGGGCGAGAAGTGATGCTCGACGCCCCAGATTGAATCGAAGCCCAGCGGCTCGACCATGTCGGCGAGAGCGAGGTCTTCGCGATAGACTTCCCAGTCCGGCTTTTGCGCACGGAAATAGTTTTGAAAGAAAAATGACGCTCCAACTTTCATCGTTGGCTTCCTCCTCGGATTTTGCGACTTTGCAGTGCTGTGGCCTGCATTTCGACAAAAGCGAATTCCACCGTTAGCTGCTGGGCCGCGAAGGCCCTAGAGACTAGGTAAGCAGAGCGGGCGGGAGGACGATTGTCCTCCCGCCGCGTGGTGTGATCGAGAGATTGAGAAGAGCGCTACGCGGTGGCGGCGAGGGGGCCGCGCAGGAGTTTGCCCGGCAGCGCGCCGCTGTGATCGTTATTACGCATCAGAACTTCGCCGTTAACGATCGTGGCTTTGATGCCGACGGATTTCTGCTTGAGACGGCGGGCGCCACCCGGCAGATCGTATTCGAGTGTTGGCATGGTCGGGGAGATCGTCTCGGGATCGAAGATCACGACGTCGGCGAAATTTCCCGCCCGAAGCATCCCGCGCCCGTGCAAGCCCCAGAACGAGGCGAGCTCGAAGGTGATTTTGCGGATCGCGTGTTCGAGCGTCAGCGCTTGGCGATTACGTACCCAGTGGCCGAGCAGATGGGTCTGGATGGAAGAATCCATGATCTGCGAGACATGCGCCCCTGAATCAGAGAAGGTCACGACCGAGCGCGGATGGCGCATCATGCCGAGCACGACGTCCTGATCCTCGTTGACGATCGGCTGGATGAAAAACTGCTTAAGGTGCTTTTCGAGCGCGAGGTCGATGATGACTTCGAGCGGATCCTTGCCGGACTCTTTGGCGATCTGCGCGATCGAGCGATATGGCGGGAGCGGCTGGTCGAGCACGAACAGGTAATCGAAGTCGGGCTTACGGGCTTCCGCACCGACCGCGCGATCGGGTCTGGTCATGTACTCACGCGCGGCTTCGAGGAGCGCGCGGCGCGATTCGGGATTGCGCAACTGGGCTTCCTGTTCAGCCAGCGGCAGCTTGCGCATCTCCGACCAGACCGGCGTCCTATCGAAAGGCATGTTGGTCTCGAAGGAGAGCAGCGAGCTGATCCAGCGGCTGGTGCCCTGCGCCAGCATCCGGCCCCCCGCCGCGATGGTTTCGTCGATCATCTGAAAGTAGGGGCGCCAGGTATGCGGCGCCTTGCGCGAATAGATAACGCCGAAGGTGGTCGGCACTTTGGTGTCGAGCGCAAGCGCTTGCAGGCGGTCGAAGAAATCGCGCATGCGGTCGGGGTCGCGCTCGATATCCTCCTGCGCCAGCTCGAAGACTCCGGCGCCGAGATCGCCCATCACGCCGACCAACTCGCGGACTTCGTTCCAGTTGGCGAGGCGGCTCGCAACCGGGCGGCTATCGGGCGTCTGATGATTATGGTTGCGCGAGGTGCTGAAGCCCGCGGCGCCGGCCTTGATCGCGCCGCGCAGCTCGCGCTTCATTGCGGAGAGATCCTCGGAAGTAGCTTCATCGGTGAAGGCGCGCTCGCCCATCACATAGGTGCGCAGCGCCGAGTGGCCCATGTAGGCGGTATAGTTAATGCCCTTGGGCAGCCCCTCGATAGCGTCGAGGTATTGCGGGAAGCTGTCCCAGGACCACTTGATGCCGGCTTCCATCGCCTTGGGTGAAATATCCTCGGCGCGTTCCAGGTTGCGCATCACCATCAGCTTGTTTTTTTCGGCGCACGGCGCGAGCGAGAAGCCGCAGTTGCCCATCACCACGGTGGTGACGCCGTGCCAGCAGGAGCAGGTGCCGAGCGCGTCCCAGAAGATCTGCGCGTCCATGTGGGTGTGGCCGTCGATAAAGCCCGGCGCGACGATGTGCCCTTCGGCGTCGATGACTTCCTTGGCGGACTCGTTGATTTTGCCGATCGCGGCGATCCGGCCATTGGCGATCGCGACGTCGGCGCGATAACGCGGCAGTCCGGAGCCATCGACTACGGTGCCATCACGGATGATCAAATCGTATGACATTTTTCCTCCTGGGTCGGGAGCCGGGGGTTCCCTGCTGCCCGCCGGTCTGAGTCGTGGAGCTATCTGCTTTTATCCGCCATTCGGGCCAGGAAGTAAAAGGTTAAATCGCGATGCAAACTTTGCCGAAGTGCGCACCGCTCTCCAGATGGCGATAGGCCTCGGCGGCCTGATAGAACGGGAAGACCTTATCGATGACCGGATGGATCTGGTTAACCGTCATCGCGCGATTCATAGCTTCGAACATCTCGCGCGAGCCGACCAGGATGCCCTGGACGCGCGCATTTTTGAACAGCAGCGGCATCGGATCGATCTGGCCGGCGCCGCTCAGGATGCCGATCAGACTGACGACGCCGCCGGTTTTGACGGCATTGATCGATTTGGGCAGCGTGCCGGCGCCGCCGATCTCGACGACATGATCGACGCCGGCGCCGTCAGTAAGCTCGAGCACGCGCGCGTCCCAATTGGGGGTGGTCTTGTAATTGATCACTTCCGCCGCGCCCATCTTGCGCAGCCGCTCAAGCTTGGCATCGCTGCTCGAAGTAGCGATGATCTTTGCGCCGTACATTTTTGCGAACTGCAGCGCGAAGATGGAGACGCCGCCGGTGCCCATCACCAGCACGGAATCACCGGGCTTGAGATGACCTTCGGTGACGAGAGCCTGCCACGAAGTCACCGCGGCGCAGGGCAGGGTCGCGGCCTCCTCGAACGAGAGATAGTCGGGAATCCGCACCAGGCCGGTCGCCTTGAGCGTGACGTATTCGGCAAGCATGCCGTCGATGCCGCCACCCAGCGAGGTGCTGTACATGCCGGCGAAGGGCGGGCCGGCGAGCCATCCTTGAGTGAAAATCGCGGCGACGCGGTCGCCCTTTTTCCACTCGGTGACGCCGGGCCCGACCTCGGCAACTTCGCCTGCACCGTCGGAGACCGGGACGACCGGCAGTTTCAGCATTCCGCCCAAGTAGCCCTTGACGATCGCGAGGTCGCGATAGTTGAGCGAGGCCGCGCGCACGCGCATCAGAACTTCGCCGGGCCCGGGCTTGGGTGTCGCCCGCTCGGTTAGTTTGAGGCTGTCGATGCCCTTGGCTTCATTGATTTCATAAGTTTTCATGATTTTACTTCTTAGCATCACCCGGCTGTTCCGGCCACCGGCGGCGTTTGACAGTATTCGCAGCGCGGGCTAGCAAACGTACATCATTCGCGAGTCTCGCAAAGGAGCGCCGCATGGCTGCTGAAGCCTCGAACCCGTCGCAGATAATCGAAGTCACAGAACGCGCGTGGGAGCCGATGATGCCCGCGATCAAGGCAAAGATGCTCTGGTCCGATCCGGCGACCAAGCGGCGCGCCCAGCTCACCCGCTTCGAGCCGGGAGCGACCCTGCCGATGCATCGGCACGTCGGCGATGAATTGCTCTACGTGATCGAAGGGGCGATCAGCGACGAGTCGGGCACGGTTGCAGCGGGCAGCGTCGGCTACCGTCCCGACGGCTGCACCCACAGCGTGACGAGCAAGCACGGCGCTACGGTCTTCGCGATTATCAGCGGGAGTGTCGAGCCCGCGACTGCGATCGGCGACGCGCCACGTTCGCAGACTATCGTGCTGAGCGAGATTCCATGGAGCGACGCGATGCCCGGGGTGCGTCAGAAGCCGATCTGGAGCGACGCCGCGACCAAGCGCCGTGCCATCCTCGCGCGCTTCGAGGCCGGGGCGAAGCTACCCCTGCACAAACATATCGGTGACGAGCTGGTGTTTATGATCGAAGGCTCGAACTTCGATGAATCCGGCGAGGTTCACACCGGCAATGCCAACTACAGGCCGAACGGATGCACGCATACGGTTTCGTCGAAGCACGGGGGCACCGCGATCGCGTTCGTGACCGGCGGCGTCGAGATGATCAAATGACGGAGTGAATTGGTCCTGATGAAACACGGATTCGGTGTCTTCGATCATCTGGAGCGGCGAGGCGCTTCCGTTGAGGGCCTCTATGCGGGGCGGCTTAAGCTGCTCGAGCAGTACGACGCGGCGGGCTTTTATAGCTACCACGTTGCCGAGCATCACGCGACGCCACTCGGCATGGCGCCGTCACCGGGACTGTTCCTCGCCGCCGCGGCGCAGCGCACGCGTCGAATTCGGCTTGGCCCGCTGGTCTATTTGCTGCCGTTGTACAATCCGTTCCGGCTCGCCGTCGAGGTCTGTATGCTGGACCATCTCAGCGGCGGCCGGGTTGATTTGGGCGTGGGGCGCGGCGTCTCGCCGTTCGAGCTGGCGTACCTCGGGGTCTCATTCATGGATTCCCGCCAGATCTTCGAGGAGGCGCTCACGGCGCTGGTCACTGGGTTGCGCGAGGATCGCCTGAATCATCACGGCAAGCATTACCGTTTCGACAATGTCCCGATGGAGTTGAGGCCGATCCAGCGGCCAAATCCACCATTCTGGTATGGAGTAACTTCGCCGGAGAGCGTCAGTTTCGCGGCGCGCCACGGGATGCACATGGTCGGCCTCGGTCCGATTCCGATGGTCAAAGGCATGACCGAGCAATACCGCGAGGAACTGGGGCGTCATCGGGGCGGTCCAGACGACCTGAATCCCTCTGCGCAGGCGCCGATCATGGGTGCGCTGCGTCACGCCTATGTTGCGGGTGACGAGCGCGAGATCGAAAGTATCGCAGCGCCGGCGTACCGCACCTACTACAACAATATCACCAAGCTCTGGCGCGATTTTCGCACCTTGCCGGCGTATGGTTTTACCCCGGAGATCGGTGTCGCCGCGAAGGCTGACAGCGCGATCGTGGGAACCGCGAGCCAGGTCCGCGATCAGATCGGGCGATTTTTTTCTGAGAGCGGATGTAACTATCTCGTCCTGTCATTTGCTTTTGGCAGTCTCAGCGACGACGACGCGAGCCGCTCAGTCGAGCGCTTTGTATCTCATGTGATGCCGTCGTTCGCCGAGAATTCGTCCACTGCTGCGCGCGGCGCCGGCTGAAGCGCCGCGGCCCAGCGATCGATAGGTCGCCCGAGCCGGTCTATATCTGATCCGGCCTTCCCCGGCAGGGGTCGCCTTGCGGTCCTCGAAGGCGCTCCGTATCATCAAAGTAATAAGCCGGTCCCTACGCCGCGAAGGTATTACTCTAATCGCGATGGCCGGCATGACGCCGCCGTGAAACGGTGAAAGAGATATTCCGCGAGGCAGCGTCCGGGACACTCATCAGGTGAAACGTGAAATCGTAATCAACTCCTCGGCCTTGGAGGTACGCGTCGCAGTGATCGAGGATCGGGCGCTGGCGGAGTTCTACCTCGAACGCGATCAGCGCGGCGGCCTCGCCGGGGGTATCTTCAAGGGTAAGGTCACGCGTGTGCTGCCTGGGATGCAGGCGGCGTTCGTCGATATCGGCCTCGAAAAGCATGGTTTTCTACACGTTTCCGACTACCTCAACGGCGATAGTTATGCGTCCGCCGCAGAAGTGCTTGGCGAAGAGGACGTCGAGACCGAGCCGCTCGCTGATGACGACGAGTTCGCACCGCCGCTGAACGACGAGGGCGCAGCGCAGTTCGAAGCACTCGATACTTTCGAGTCCGACGCCGCCGACGAGACTCACGAGGCCGCCCCCGAGGCCGTGCCGGCCGGGCCTCATCGGCGTGGGCGTGGACGAGGACGCCGGCGGCGCACTGAGCCACCCCGCAATCGGCAACCGATCGAGGAGCAGCTCAAGCGCGGGCAGGAAATTATCGTGCAGGTGGCGAAGGAGCCGATGGGCACCAAGGGGGCGCGGCTGACGTCCTTCATCTCCCTGCCGGGACGCCATCTCGTATACACACCCACTAGCGGGCGCATTGGGATCTCGCGGCGGATCGAGAGCGGCGAGGAGCGCTCGCGGCTGCGCGCGGCGGTAAGGGAGCTGGCCGCACAAGGCGGCTTCATCGTGCGCACGGCGTGCGAGGGCGTCAGCAAAAAGGACATCCAGCGCGACGTGATGTACCTGACGAAGCTCTGGAGCTCGATCGTCAAGCAGGCGGAGTCGTCGTCGCCGGCGTCGCTGCTCTACGATGATCTGGAGGTTTCGCTGCGGATCGTGCGCGATCTCTTTTCCAGCGATGTCGAGCGCATCCGCTGCGATGATCCGACGATTTACGGCAAGATCGTTCAGTTCGTGCAAACGTATATGCCGCGTCTGCGCTCGCGGATTTCCCTGTACGAAGGGAGCGAACCGATCTTCGATCAGTTCGGGATCGAGCAGCAGCTCGATCAGGCGCTCGATCGCAAGGTCTGGCTCAAATCGGGCGGCTATTTGATTTTTGATCAGGCCGAGGCGCTGACCGCGATTGACGTCAACACCGGCCGTTTCGTCGGCAAGCACAATCAGGACGAGACGGTTTTGAAGACCAATCTCGAGGCTGCGGAAGAGGTGGTCAAGCAACTGCGGCTGCGCAATATCGGCGGCATCATCATCGTGGATTTCATCGATATGTCGCGCGAGGCCGATCGCAAACGGGTGACGGAAACCCTCATGCAGGCGCTCAAGCGCGACAAGGCGCGCAGTTCCGTCCTCAAGATCTCGGAATTGGGACTAGTCCAGATGACGCGCAAACGCACGCGCGAAAGCCTCCAGGAGATGGTTACCCAGCCCTGCCCGATTTGTGAGGGCCGGTCGGTAGTGAAGTCGGTCGCGACGCGGGCGGCGGAGGTGATTCGCGGGATTCAGCGGGCCGCCGGGCAGCATCCGCGAACCGACATGCTGGTGGTCAAGGTCAACCCCGCGGTCGCGCGGTTTTTCTACGATAGCGGCGGCAAGGAACTCGAGCGCGCTGAACGTCTGCTCGAAGCCAAAATCATTTTGCGTTCATCCGAGAATATCGCGCCCGGCGGCTTCGAGATGGCGCCCGCCACCGCCGCTGCCTGAATCTTCGACCGGGCCTCGATCAGCGTCAGGCTCAGCGCAGTCCGGGCGTTCGGAATCCGCCGTTCGCCGTAAAGTTGATCGATGAAGCTGATGGGGGTCGATGTCGGCTTTTCTGCCACCCGGCCTTCGACGGGGATCGCCTGTCTCGATGGCGACCGGCTCTCGGTGGCTTGTGCCAGAACCTCGTGGGCGAGTCGCTGTGCGCAGATTCCGGAGGGGTTTCGGCCGAGCATCATAGCGCTCGACGGCCCGCTGATTTCAGACGGCGTCGCCGAGACTGCTCCGCGCGCGTGCGAGCGCATCTTCGTGCGGGCGCCGTTCGATCGACGCTGCAAGCTCGCGCTGAGTCATTGGGGTTCCGGACTGCAGTTGAAGCGCGCCGCGCGCAACGCGCGCGTGCAGTTCAGCCGGACTCTCGCCGGCAAATGGGCGAAGCGCCTCAACCGCGACGGTCCCATTGTCGAGGCTTTTCCGAACGCATTTCTGGCTGTCCTGATGCCGGAAGAGACTCTGATCCGAGCGCCGAGACTGGCGCGCGGCCGGCGCTTCGATTGGCTCTACGATCAGCTCGTGACGAGCGGCAAACTCGAAGCGGATTTATCCGCAGACCTCGAACTAACCGGCGAGATCTGGAATAGACTCAAAATCGAAACCCATCACGACAAGCGCGCTGCCCTAATCTGTCTTTTGACCGCGGCGTTTGCGGCGCAGGGCACGGCAACAATGGTCGGCGAAGCGACCGGTGGATGGCTCTGCTTGCCGCCGTGGCCGCGATGGCAGCCGTGGGCCGTCGACGGCCTCGAGCGCGCCGCGCGCGCGATCGCCGCACAGGGCTATCCGCGGTTGGACGATTGGGATGATCGGGACTGGAAGGATTAACCGAAGGGACGCAGGGAGGGCATCACCTTCGAGGCAAAACGTTCCATCGCGGCCAGGACTTCACGGTGCGGGATGCGGCCGCCGGGGTTGAACCAGCATACGAGCTGATTGATGCGCCCGCGCCCGTGAATCATGGCGGCGCGCCGGATACATTCGTCAGGCGGTCCGAACAGCGCCATCGTCTCGTTGACTGTTTCCCAGCTCATCTTGAGCGCGCGCTCGCGGACCTCGCGCAGGTACTGATATGAACCCTCGTATTGGCCTTTGTCGGCGAGCGCCGCCTGCTCTCCGATCGTGCGAAAATAATGCATCATCGAGGGTTCATACTCGGTCCGCGCCTGCGCCAGACTATCTGCTGTGCAGGTGAAGAATAGGGCCGCGACGTCGCCGCTTGCGCGATCGTGCCGGCCGCGCTCACGACCGTCGCGATACTTGCGCAGATGATCGTAAAAACCCGGCAGCGGGTTAATCGGTGACGCGACCATGACGTCGTAACCGTTGAGGCCAGCAAATTCTGCCGTGTCGGGGCTGTTGGCGGCAAGCCGGATCGGCGGGTGGGGTTTTTGCAGCGGCCGCGGCGCCACGCTGATCTCCGGAATCTGGTAGAAGCGTCCTGCGTAAGCGAAACGCTCGCTCGCCCAGGCACCGCGGATGATCGCGAGACTCTCCTCGAACCGCTCACGGCTTTCCTCGCGCGGCACGCCATAGCCGCGAAAGTGCACCGCGATCGTGCCGCGGCCGACGCCGAGTTCCAGCCGTCCGCCCGTCAGGATGTCGGTCACCGCAGCCTCCTCAGCGACGCGCAACGGATGATGAAGCGGCAGCAGCGTAACTCCCGTGCCGAAGCGAATTCGCCGAGTCTGCATGGCAGCCGCGACTGCGACCTGCAGCGGCGCCGGCATGATCGAAAAAGGCTGGAAGAAGTGCAACTCGGCGAGCCACGCCGTGTCGAAGCCGAGTTCATCGGCCAGGACAATCTGCGCGATCGTCTCGCGATAGCGCTCGGCCTCAGATTGATCGGCCGCGCAGGGCATTTGATAGAAAAGTCCGAATTTCACTTTATCACTCGGCCTGCCGCTGGCCGTGCGATCGACCTAGCGGGCTTTGGCCGTCGCGTCAATGCCGCTGCGCGACGATGCGAAATGTCACCATAGCCTGGTCGCCGGCGGACACCAGATAAGCCAGCCGCGGAGCTTTGATGCCAAAGTCGGTATATCTGAACTCGATTTCGCCGCCGGCGCTGAATTGGCCGTCGCTGCTCATCGAGACTCGTATTGGCACGCGGATGACTTTCGTGGTCCCATGCAGCGTTAGGTTGCCGACAACGATGGCGCTGCCGGAGACACCGGGGACATCGATCTGGACGTCTTCGAACGCGGTGCTTTCAAAGTCAATGGTCTTGAATTTCGCCGCCTCAAGCGTGGAATTGATCACGTTGCGATCGCGCGTCGCGCTGCCCGAATCATAGCTGGCGGCGTCGATCACCAGCTTGACGTGAGCGGTCGCCGCAACATGGTTGGGGTCGCCGTCAATTTCGCAGGATTTCATTTTGAAGGCGGCGGTCGCCGGGCTGCGGACCGCCGCGAACGGCTCAGCGACTGTCGCGCGAAGCTCGCTCTTCTGCAGGTCGGCTCGCAGATGGAGGGTTTTGGCGACTGCCGGCCGCGGGTCCAGCACGGCGCCCAAAATGAACGCGGCGAAGACGACCGGGTAGATGAGCATCCTTCGGCCGCGCATGAATTTTTCTACCGCGCTACGCAAACCGTCGCCGCGCAAAAAGGGCACCGCCGCAGCGTATAGGATTCCGAAGCCGACGTTAACCGCGGTGAGGAGAGCGGCGCTCGACGGCGGCAGGCCCACGGGTTGTCAGATTGTTGAAGGCCCGCATCGCCCAGCTGGTCGGCAGCGCCAGCGCCACGGTGGAGAGGTCGCGGCGCGCGATACGGACGATTCCCGAGTCGGGCCGGATCACGCCGGAGAGAATCGACAGCGCGGTGGTCTTGCCGGCCGTTGGGCACGAGGAGGCCGACGATTTCGCCGCGCGCCAGGGCTAGAGCGAACGCGTCGAACGCGAGCCGCGCGCCATAACGTTTGCTCAACGCGATGGCGGCCAGCGCAGGCGGCGTGGAGTTTTCTGCCGCCGGTACAGCGCTGGTGGGCGATGATGCAGCGCTGCCTGCCGCCGATGTGTTACCGTCGGATCGGCAGGCTCAACGATAGCTCACCAACTCGAGCAGGTTACCGTCAGGATCGAGAAAGTAGCGGCAGTCATGATCGCCCCAATCGATCGTCGGCGCGACCTC
>DATGHL010000015.1 GCA_035308025.1 Candidatus Binataceae bacterium | reverse complement strand
CGCCGCCTCGTCGGCTGGCACGACCTGACCACAATCAGCGAACAACCGGAGGCAGCGTAATAGCAAGTTGATACTTCAACCGCTCAACTCGTCGCCTGGCCGATGCTTACTGCTTTTCCACCACTTGACCGACACTACCTTGGACTCATTGGACTTATACATCTTTATTTCTTATTCTTCAGCCTACCGGAGCTCTCGCCTTTGCCCTTCACAAGCGAACGCTACATAGCGTTTTCCGTCAAAAACCCAAATTTACTCTGGATGAAAAATGTAGTAGTCGTCTGTGAGAGGGGCACCTATGAGTCGGGGAATTCTCCTCTGCTCGATTCTAACCAACCATTGCAACACCCTGGCTTGGGACCATGCCCAGAATTTTACCAGAGCGATTGGAAACACTGGAAGCCAGGTCCTTTTCAGGATAACTTATGGGTGCTTATGGAGGCGTTGCCTGACATTCCACCAGGAAGCGGGTCAAGATTTATCTGCAATGGCGGCAACAGATTCAGCCTAAGTATCGTCAGTCCGGGGGCTCCCTACCACCGCGTTGAATACGGATTCGCCATTAAATATGACACTTCCTTAGGACCAAGCCGCTTCAAATGTATCGATGAAGAACTAATACAAGATCCTGATGGTACAGCTGAGTGGATCCCCGGAATCGTTACTGAATAACTCGAACCCCTTCCGAATGGGAGCATCATACTCTGCAACGGTGCAACGCTACGCGTTGTTACGGCCTTTTCTAGAGTTCGTAGGTTGCGGTGCAAGCCAGCAGAATCCGCATCGACTTCCTTCCGCGGCGAGCTAATTCAGCTTCGCGAAAGCCTTGAGGACGCGCCGCACGGCACTGCCGTAATCTTCGCCGACTGGATTCGGCGCGAAGATCGGGACATCGCAGCCCTGCTTGCGATACTGTTCAATCCGCTCGAGCGCACGCGGGGCCGGGCCAACCAGCGCGACGGCGTCCGCCATTTCATCCGTGATCGCGTCGGCCATCGCTTTGGGATCGCGCCGCTGTGCGGCCTCAATCACGCGCGCCGCGGGCGCGGCGAAGCCGCTCTTGGCCAGAATCCGATTATAGAATGGCAGAGCGCCATAAAACGCGAGGCCCTGCCGCGCCGCCGCATAGGCGGTCTTCAGATCGTCGTGAAGAAAAACCGGAACCCCACAGGTCATCGTGACCGCTGCGAGCTTGCGGCCGTGATGCCCGGCTACGGCGCGGGCCGCATCGATCGATTTGCGCATCCGCTCGGGCGAGCACATATAGAGCATCAGGCCGTCGGCGAGCTCGCCGCCGAGCTTGGAGGTTTCGAGCGCGAGGGCGGCGTAATAGATCGGTATCGGCTGGCGCGGCGTGCGCAGCTTCATGCCGAACATGTTGATCTCGCCGCGAAAGGCCTCGCGGATCACGTTGGTATCGCGACGCAGCCGCGTGCGTGCGTTGCCCATGTCGATGCCCCGCGCTTCGAGCGCCGGCCGATGACTGACGCCGAGTCCCAGTACGAAGCGCCCGCCCGCCGCGTCCTGCACCATCTCGGCCGCGGCCGCGCACAAGGTCGGCTCGCGTAGATAGATATTGACGATCCAGGTGGCGATAGTGATGCGCTTGGTCGCGTTCGCCACGCTCAACGAACACATCAGCGCGTCATTGTTGGCCTCGGGAATAAAAACGCCGCAATATCCGGCGTCCTCGGTTTCGCGCGCGAGTTGCACGAACTCCGGATAAGGAATCCCGGACATTGGAGAAACGGTGACGCCGTAGCCTTTCATACTCGACTCCCTGTGCGCGGATGCGATGCGTCAGCCTAGCGCATCGCGGTCGCGAGGAGTTAGCGGCCCGCCATCATCGGCCCACGCCTGAAGTTGACTTAAGATTCTTGACGCAGCTCGCAGACTCGCCTGCTCGCGACGCCCCGCAACGGGACTCCGCTAGCGCTACATCCTGAACACGCCGAACCGCGCCGCCTCCGGAATGCCCGCGTTCAGTGAGGCCGCAATTCCGAGCGCCAGCGTTGCGCGGGTCTCGACCGGATCAATCACGCCATCGTCCCACAGCCGCGCGCTGGCGTAATAGCAGCTCGATTCGTGCGCGTATTTATCGAGCGTCGGCCGGGTGAACTCGGCCTGCTCCGCCGGCGACATCGCGCCGCCCTCGCGCGCAAGCTGGTCGAGCTTCACGGTCAGCAGGGTGTTCGCCGCCTGCTCTCCGCCCATCACGGAAATGCGCGCGTTGGGCCACATGAAGAGCAGCCGCGGTGAGTAGGCGCGTCCGCACATGCCGTAATTGCCGGCCCCGTTTGACGCTCCGATGATCACCGTGAACTTCGGCACCTGCGCGTTCGCCACTGCGTTGACCATCTTGGCGCCGTCCTTGGCGATCCCGCCCTGCTCATAGCGCTTGCCGACGATAAAGCCGGTGATGTTCTGCAAAAACAGCAATGGAATCCGCCGCGCGCAGCACATCTGGATAAAGTGCGTCGCCTTCAGCGCCGATTCGCTGAAGAGCACGCCGTTGTTCGCGATTATCCCGACCGGATAACCGTGGATGCGCGCGAATCCGGTCACCAGCGTCGTGCCGTAGCGCGGCTTGAATTCATGCATCCGGCTGCCGTCAACCATCCGCGCGATGACCTCGCGCACCTCGTAGGGTTTGCGCGGATCCGCCGAGATGATTCCGTAGAGTTCGGCCGGATCGTAGTAGGGATCTTCCGGTGCATCTTGCTCCAGCACGGTAGCCGGATCGCGCCGCGCGCCCAGGTTCTCGAAGACGTTGCGCGCGATCTCCAGCGCATGCTCGTCGTTGTCGGCCAGATGATCGCTCACCCCGGAGATTCGCGTATGGACATCGCCGCCGCCGAGCTCTTCGGCGCTGACCACCTCGCCGGTGGCCGCGCGCACCAGCGGCGGTCCCGCCAGGAAAATCGTCCCCTGCTCGCGCACGATGACGTTTTCGTCGCACATCGCCGGCACATAGGCGCCGCCCGCCGTGCACGAGCCCATGACGATCGCAACCTGCGCGAGTCCCGCCGCCGACATCTGCGCCTGATTGTAGAAAATCCTGCCGAAATGTTCACGATCGGGAAAGACCTCGGCCTGCAACGGCAGAAAGGCGCCGCCCGAGTCGACCAGGTAGACGCAGGGCAGCCGGTTCTCGAGCGCGATCTCCTGCGCCCGCAGATGTTTCTTCACGGTGATCGGATAATAGGTGCCGCCCTTGACGGTTGCGTCGTTCGCGACAATCACCGCTTCACGCCCCTGGATGCGCCCGATTCCGGTCACGATACTCGCGCCGGGCGCTTCGCCGTCGTACATCCCATGCGCCGCCAGCATCGAGAGTTCGAGAAACGGACTTCCCGGATCGAGCAGCCGGCGCACACGCTCGCGCACCAGCAGCTTGCCGCGCTCGACGTGGCGCTTCCGCGCTGTTTCCGGACCGCCCAGCCGGATGCGCTCGATCTCGGCGCGCAGCTCGTCACAGCGGGCGGTCATCGCCGCGCGGTTACTGCGGAAATCCGGATCGTTAGGGTTGATGCGCGATTCGATGCGTTCCATGCTGGCGTCTCACTCTCCTCGGTGGTCTCGGGGGGATAATATCGTTAAGTGGCCGGATTGAGCGAAGGAGCGAGACGCCAGGCAGAATATGCGCGCACGCGATCTTAAAGCACTCGAGTTCGACAAAATCGTCGCGCTGATCGCCGGACTCGCAGTCTCGGAGCCGGGCCGGCGGGCCGCCGCGGCGCTCCATCCTTCCACCGACGTTGAGCGGGTGCGCGCGCAGCTCCGTGCCACTGCCGAACTGGTCGAATTGCGCGCGCGCGCGGGCGGCCTTCCGCTCGGCGAATTTATCGATCAGCGCGAGCTGATGCTAGCCGTTGCGCCCGAAGGCGCCGTGCTCGGAGGCGAGGCGCTCGTCAAGCTGCGCGACTTTGTCATCGTCGCGCGCACCGCCGCCGCTTTTCTCCGCTCGCGCGTCGAGGCGCTGCACCAGCTCGGCGCGCTGGCGCGCAATCTGGTCGCACCCAAGGAGCTCGCCGACGCGATGCTGCGCGCACTCGCCGACGACGGCGGCCTGCTCGACGACGCCAGCCCGGAGCTCAAACGGCTGCGCACGCGGATGCGCGATCAGCGCCTCGAACTCGAAACGCGCCTCGGCCGTTCCCTCAACGATTCCGGCATGGCGCCCTTCGTCTCGGATTACATCGTTACCGTCCGTAACCGCCGCTTCGTGCTGCCGCTCAAGCCGAACTTCACCGAGCGCCTCGACGGCGTCGTGCAGGACCGCTCCGTCTCGGGCGAAACGCTATTCGTCGAACCGATGTGGGCAGTCGAGTTGAACAATCGCTTGATGCTCCTCGAACGCGAAGCCGCGGCCGAAGAGTACCGCCTCTTGATGCGCCTCTCCGCGATGGTCCGCGGCTATGCGCACGAACTCGGCCTCACCTTCACCGCGCTCACCGAGCTCGACGCGCTCAATGCGCGCGCACAGTTTGCGGAACGCTGCGGCGGCGTCGAACCCACGCTGGCCGACGATGGCGTCGAACTGATCGCCGCGCGCCATCCGCTCTTGATCGCCAGCGGACGCACAACAGTACCGATCGATCTTCGCGTCGGTCCGGGCCAGCGCGGCATCGTAATCTCGGGACCCAACACCGGCGGCAAAACCGTCGCGCTCAAAACCCTGGGACTCTTCGCACTGATGGCGCAGGCGGGAATCCTGATTCCGGCCGCCGCCGGCAGCCGGCTCAAGGTCTTCGGCGGGGTGTTCGCCGACATCGGCGACGAGCAATCGATCGCCGCCAGCCTCTCGAGCTTCGCCGCCCACGTCGTCAACCTGACCGACATCGTCACCTCACTACGCGAGCCCGCGCTGGTTATCCTTGACGAGCCGGGCGGCGGCACCGATCCGATCGAGGGCGCCGCGCTCGCGATCGGCCTGATGGACTATCTCGCGGCGCGCGATTGTATCGTGGCGGTCGCCACCCACTCGACCGCGGTCAAGCTCCACGCCTATTCGCGCGCCGGCTTCGACGCCGCGGCGGTCGATTTCGACGAGGCCCGGCTGGAGCCACTCTACCGCCTCAAACCCCACACCATCGGCCAGAGCTACGGCCTTGCGGTCGCGCGTCGGCTCGGCTTCCCCGAAGCGATCGTCGCCGCAGCGGAGGCCGCGATGCCCGCGGGCAGCACCGAACTTGCGGAGACCCTGCGCCGCCTCGAAACCGAGCGCATCGACCTCAAGCTGCGCAGCGATGCTCTCGCAGCGCGCGAGGCGCATCTGACCGATCGTGAGCGCGCCGCCGAAGCGACTATCGAACAGGCGCAGGCGCGGATCGATGCCGAACGCGCCGAGCTGCGCGCTGGCGGCGCCGCCTTGCTCGACGAAATCCGCCGCGACGGCGCGAACCTGATGGCTGAGTTGAAAAACCGCAACAAGGGCCGCTCTGAGTTTTCGCGGATGCTCGCCGACGCCGCTGCGAAGGTCGACGCCGCGGCGCCCACGACTGACGCGTCGCCGGCCGAATCGGTCGCGCTGCACGCCGGTGATCAGGTCGAACTCGGCGGTCTGCGCGGCGAACTGCTAGCCATCGAGCCCGGCAAGGCCATCTTCGGGCGTGGCGGCTTGCGCATCGAGGTCGCGCCGGAACGACTGCGACGGGCCGGGCCACCGCGGCCTTCCACTCAACTACCCACGGTAGCTGTCGTCACCCCGAGCAGCGCCGCGGCCGAGCTCAATCTGATCGGTGAACGGACCAGCGACGCGCTGCGCAAGCTCGAGGAGTTTCTCGACCAGGCCTATTTGACCAACCAGACCGAAATTCGCGTTGCGCACGGGATCGGCTCAGGCACGCTCAAGAAAGCGATCCACGATTATCTGAGCGCTTCGCCGTATTGCGCTTCATTTCGGCAGGCGGAGCCGCATCAGGGCGGCGCCGGCGCCACGATCGTCACACTCGGCGATTGAAGATCAAATTTGCTGCGCGCAGTTTGCCGAAGAATTACCAGCGCTCGTAGCGGATGGCGCGGCGTTCGTAGCCGGCAGCGCGCAGCAGGTCGCGCAACTCGAGGACTCCCGCGCCGACGCCGCAGATATAGAAATGACGCGAGCGATCGGCGTCGCGTTCGATCCAGCGCCGCCGGACTTTCGCGATTATCGCCGCCCACCTCGATTCCGCACTTTGCGTGACGACCTCCATCGAAAGCGTGAATTGCGGATGAGCGCCTCGCAGTCCTTCGAGTTCTTCGCGATAAAGCAGATGATCGGCGCGGTCGGCGAAATAAAGCAGGTTCACCCGAGCGGCCGGACTCTGCTTCAGCAGCCGCCGAAGCATCGGCCGAATCGGCGCGATCGCGGTGCTTTCGGCAATAAAGATTGTTTCCGCATCGGGCGCCCGCTCAAGCGTGAAGGCGCCGAACGGCCCCGTGAACTCAACCTCCTCGCCGCCTTGGCGGGCAAACAGCCACGCTGCGCCGGCGCCGCCCGGCACACGATTAAACACTATCTCGAACGCGTCGCGCTCTTCCGGACTCGAAGTAATCGTGTAGGGACGGACGCGGACTTCATCGCCGAGCGGCATAGCGATCGAAATGAACATACCCGGAACAAATGACGGCAGCGGCGCTTCGAGCCTCCGTAGAAATAACGACCGCACATCGTCGGCGTGATCGAAGATCCGCTCGATTCGCGCGCGATAGGTCGGACGACTCGTCGCTCGAGTTTCCATCTTATCGCGCACGCAAAATCAGTCTCCCTGGCTCTCACTGACTTGATTGATCGTGAAGCGCGGGACGACGACCACGATCTCCGCCGACGGATCCGTAATCAGCGCCTGACAGCCCAGGCGCGACGTCGGGGTCAGCCCCGGCGCTCGATCCAGCAGGTCCTCTTCCTGTTCCGAGGCCTCGCCGAGCAGGCTGAAACCCGCCTTCACGATAACGTGACATGTAGTGCACGCGCAGTTCCCGCCGCAGGCGTGCTCAAGGTGAACCCCGTGACCGAGCATCACGTCCAGAATCGAGCCAGGCTCGCCGTCGTGATGAAACGGCGCCTTGGCCGGATCAAATTCGATAATCCGGTCTGGTTCGCCGTTTTCAAAAATAATTCGTAACTTCGCCATCAGAAGATCAGAGAATATGCGCTCCCTGACCCTCGCGAAATAGACAGCTGGCGAGCTTGCGTGCGGCGGTTCCAATCGAAGGGCGGGCCGGTTTGAGCCATCAGAAAATTGTTGTGTTTTCGCCCAACGTTCGCCATAATAAAACTGAAATGAGTTAGGAGGCGGCGCACGTGGCGACACTTACCAAACGTCAGAAGCAGATGGTCGATTATCTTCGACTCTATATCAACGAGAACGGTTACGCGCCAACTCTCGCTGAGATCGGTCAGTACTTCGGTCTCACCTCGCTCGCCACGGTGCACAAGCATCTGCACAACCTTGAAGCCAAGGGGCTGATCCAGCGCAAGCACAATCATAGCAGGGCGCTCGAAATTCCGGCGGCTGAGAATGGAGGGGGCGTGCGCAGGCTCGCTCTGGTCGGCGAGGTTGCCGCCGGCATCCCGATCGAGGCGGTCGAGGGTAGCGACTCTATCTCGGTTCCCGACGAGTTCGTGCGGCGCGACAACACTTTCTGCCTGCGGGTCAAAGGGCAGTCGATGGTGGACGAAGGCATCCGCGACGGCGACTATATAATCGTCGAGGGCCGGGATACGGCAAACTCCGGGGAAACGGTGGTCGCGCTCATCGGCGACGAGGCGACGGTCAAGAAGTATTACCCGGACGGCAACGGCACGGTTCGTCTCCAGCCCGCCAACCCGACGATGGAGCCGATCTACGTCAGCGGAGAGAGTCTGCGCATCCGCGGCGTCGTCGTCGGTCTGATGCGCCACTATCGTTGAGGTGCGGTCCATATTGCACTAAATTGCACTAACGCCGTTGTAAAAACGGTGCGGTAACGTCGTGGAAAGCAGCTAAGCATGATGAGGATGCTGCGGGGCGACTTGGGCGATCCGCGTGTCATCGAGCTCGTGAGGATTCATCTGATGAGCGCTCGGGCGGAAACCGCGCCGGGCAGCGCTCACGCCTTGGACCTCACCGGACTGCAATCGCCCGATATTTGTTTTTGGACAATCTGGGACGGGGAAAAACTTTTGGGCATCGGCGCGCTGAAGCGGCTCTCGGCCGAGCATGGCGAAGTCAAATCGATGCATACTGCCGAGCCGATGCGTGGAAAGGGTGTGGGAAGCGCGATGCTACGCCACATCATCTCGAGCGCACGCGCGAGCGGCATGTCGCGCCTCAGCCTCGAGACCGGCTCGTGGGAGTATTTTCAGCCTGCCCGCGCGCTCTACGAACGTCATGGCTTCATGGAGTGCCCGCCGTTCGCCGACTATCTGCCCGACCCGAACAGTATTTTCATGTCGCTCGACCTGACCCTGCGCAGCGCGGAGCCGGGCTGAGAAGCCCTTGCACAGTTGCGCGCTTCATTCTATACGGAGTCAGCCCTTCGTCCTATGCGGAGACGGCCTTCGACGAAGACTTGGCGGCCCTTCTTGAGATGCTCGGCGCAGATTTCGCCGAGCGGGACGAAGGCGACAATCGAGTGCCACTCGGTGCGTTCTTGTTTATTTCCTTCCTGGTCGGTGAACGATTCTGCCACCTCGCGCTCACTTTCGCTGCGCAAGTACGTCGCAAAGCAGCGCCATACATGGAACGTGGCAAACGCGCCCCAGAGATAGCACCGGATGTAATTTTCGGTGCGCGGCACCTTACGCCCACAGACTACGCATTCATCCATTGCAGTGATTCCTCCTTTGCGTCCGCTTGCCGCGAGGCCAGGGCGCAATCCGTTCTCAATTGCTCAGCCATGAAGGTTCGTGAAGAACATCTTTTCCTCGGCCTCACAACCGAATCCGGGGCCGAGGAAAAGATGCTGGTGGGTGGTGGAGGTGTGGGTGGGTTACAGTTTCGGGATGCGAAGCCGTGGAGCGGTGCGGCGCGCCGGACAGGATTCTTTCCCTGGCCCAGCGCCGCGCGACAGGGCGAGCCCCCGAGGTTCGGCGGCGGAACTCGACGATCAGGGTTTGAACAATGGTGAACGCCTTGAGTGCGGTACATTCGGCATAATCGAGTTGCCGCGCAAGTGGGCCTTTCTTTGAGAGATCGCGCGCGTAAAGAATCTCGTCACTGATTTGTTGTGCGGGGACTCCCCGGCTGGCGGCATAGATCGTCCAGGCGAGATCGGCGCGATGAAGGTCGCCGCCGTAGCGCGGATCGTCGTGGAACGCGTGCGGCGGTTTGATGATCGCGTTATTCTGATGACGTTCGGCCGACCGCTGGGCGGTGCGGTTGGCGAGGTCCCGTTGGACTATTGCGACGAG
>DATGHL010000014.1 GCA_035308025.1 Candidatus Binataceae bacterium | reverse complement strand
CTCTCCCGTAAGCCTTCCCGAACTTCAGAGGGCTTATAGCGAAGAGTTGAACCAGCGCACATAGCCCAATGCCAAAGCGCCGGCCTGTCCGAGCCAGAATAGCAGACCGGACCTTGTAGTGAAGTCCTTTAGACTTACCCTAATCATACTATCGCCTACGCGCTTACAGGCATGACGACCAATTGGGTCGGATCGGCTCCTGGTGGCTATTATGTCTGGCGCACGACTGGAGCTGACAAAAGCACGGGCGCCACGTGGGCAGGCATCACCGGCAATTTAATCACCAACGAAATTAGCGGCTTATATCAGGCGAGCAGCATCACAGTCGATCCCACCACCGCAAATAAGGTATATCTTACGACCGAGGGGTGCTTGCCGGCTATCGGATCTACGCCGCCCTGTGATCCTTTGTATAAGGCAACCGCTAACGGTTCGTCTACCCATTGGCTGGCGGCCGATGGTTTTGTGAATGGTGGCAACTTGTCAGAGATTAGGGGCCCGCCTATAAAGTACTCGTTGATAACACCGACCCAACCGGCAACAGCCTGCTAGCGGGCACGGCCGGTGGACTGTTTAAGAGCGGCGACGGCGGCGCGAACTGGTATCATACAACGGCAGTGGCAATGGTGCTGTACCCAATGTTCCCGTCTTGGACATCGAGCAGAATTCTGCAGGTCAGATATTCGTCGCCACTCATGGCGCGGGAGCATATAAGCTAGCCGTACCGGTTTTCATTGGTTCTGGCAGTAGCGAAGGAGAGTGTTCGCCAGCAGCGTGCGCGGTCAGCATAAGTCCGCCGAGCGCTGTGCAAGCAGGTGATGTGCTCGCCGTGGTGTTATCCGGCGTCGGCGGATCAAGCCTCCCGACGGCACCGCCCGGGTGGAGTTTTCTGCCCTTCGCGAACCTACGTGACGCGCAAAGCCTCGTGGGAGTCGACAATATCTCGTGCCCAGGAACACCTTTTGATCTACCCAAGTGGATGGCCGTGCATGTATATAGCGTCGGCGATCCTGCGAGCTACTCTTTTTCTGTCCCTCCTTTTAACGGTCCTGTAATTTAATAGGAGAGCTTGCTGCGCATCTGATAGCTTATCGGGGTGCGAGTCAGGATTTCAGCTCGTACACATTGGACGGCTTTAATAACAACAATCCAACTACAATAGTTAGCGCCGGACCAGTATCTACTGTCGGCGGAGCAACACTACTCACCATTTTTGAAGGCTCCGGTCTCGAAGGCCGAGAAGATGGCGGGGGAAAACTAACGTTTTCGAGCCCATCGGGATCACCCGCCCTTACCGTTGAAAGCCCTCTTGCGACCGTGCAGGCATTTTTAGACGCTGACGTCTTCACAGGAAGCTCTGGCGGCAATTTTGGACCCTATTCAACGAGCTACACGAATGGATTTGCCTATCCCAGCGCCAGCTTCCAGCTGCAAATTCCGCCTTTGTGAGTGCCGCGATGCGATTAGCGCGATGCAGAATTGATCGCCAAAGACCTGCAGGAAGGCTCGGCGACCGCAGCCTGGGTCGCAAAAATTCACGGCGTGGTCTTTGACCAAGACGGCGCTATCGACGCAGCAGCCCCCACGGCGCATTGGATCGAGTTGCGGCGCGCGCGTCTGATCAATCTGCCGGAGCGGAAACGCCGCGCGAAAGTCAACGTTGGCGCCGCGCGGTCAGTGGCCGAAAGCCTCGTGCTGGCGCGGGTCGGCGGCGAGAGCGTCCTGGGATGTAAGCGCTGCGGCGAACCGCTCTGTGCAGCGGACGAAAATTACAAAGAATTCTGCGCGGCCTGGGAGGATACGGTCGCGTCCGTGAATCCCTACGCGATCGACCCGCGTACTTTTGTCGACGAGGACGTGGTCTTTCGCGGCTACGCCTGCCCAGCATGCGGCGTGATGCTGGCTACGGGGATCGAACTCAAAGGCGACCGCCCCCACTGGGACATACGCTTCGAGGTCGAACGCTAGGCGGATCGCGTTCTGTTGCCCCGTTCACGACCCGCCCGTCGCAATACGGGACGGGCTTCCCGCGCTTCGCAGCAGGCGCTCTAAAGCGATGAGCTGCGCGATTTCGCCACCGCTCCGACCGGCGCGATCGTGTATTCGCGAGTCTTCGGACGCCGATAGAGCCGTCCGCTCGGCGCGCTCTGTTCCGGCGAGAAAGCAAAGCTGTTCTCGACCGTGAAGACCGAAAACTCCGCACCCGCCTCGGCCATCGTCACGGGCGTGCGCCTCGCCTCGAAGTAAGCCGCCGCGGCCAGCCAACTCACCATCCCGCCGACTGTCCCAATTACCAAACCAGCGCCAAAAGCCAGAATCATAACGTTAGCCCTCCGTCCGAAAATCGTCGATCCCGAGTGCTTCCTAAACGACGTAACTTAAAGTGAGCAAAGGCTATGCCGCGAAGTCTTATTGCAGTACGTGATGCGCTGACACTAACGCGCTCTGTACCGCCGGGTTGAGTGCGTCATTCTCGTAAAATTCCAGATACGCCGGGCCCGCGCTGAGCGCCAAAGTTATGGCAGCCGGGGTTTGCGATCCTTGGACCGTTCCCTCCTGATAACCAGTTGTGATGCGGCTGGCATAACTGGTTTCCGTCGCCCAGATGGTAGTCGCAGTCCAGCCGTTATTCTGCAGTGTGAATTGTGCCGGATAATCCGCGAGCCCACTCGAAGCGAAATCGTCAGTTACTTCAGAATCGCGCCCATAGCTCGGCGTATAGCGATTCCCATTATCGTCGATCGGCGGAAAGCCCGACCGTGTCAGCATCGCTTCGAGCTTGTTCTCGGGGAAAGCCCGAACGAACATTTCCATCACGCTCGCGAATGCAGACTCCACTTTCGCCGGCGTGTAACCCGCGGTTTGCCAGTCCGCGACGTCGTCGTCGCTGACGCACGAGGTTTTCCCGCCGTTGATCGGTTGCTTGACTGCGGTTGGCAGGAAAAGTTCCTGGGTCTTCGAGTTGATTCCCGTGATCTTAATCGAGGCGATCGTCGGATTATTCCCGTAGCGGGCTCCCGCCGCCGCCACCAAAGCTGCCCATTTCGTCAGATAGACCGGATCCCACGGCACCGGAATCGTCGCGACAGAGCAGAGCTTTGGACCCCAGCTCGCCTGATCCCAAATGAAGTTGAATTTCTGCGCGCCGTCGGCATAGACCCACGTCGGCGTTAGCCATCCGGCGCCCAGCACCAGCGAGACTTTTTTACCGCCTGCCGCGGCTTGGCGCAAAATTGAGTCCAGCAGCTTCCAGTTGAACTTCCCTTCGGTCGGCTCCAGCACCGTCCACGAGAACCCGGCGAGTACGCCATCGATATCCGCCGAGTCCATCACAGCGCTGTCGATCTTGCCGTTGTGAATGCCGTCCAACACATAAATCCCATTAGCCGCAGCGGGCGTCACGGCAACTATTGAAAGCGGTTTGTATAGCGGCTCGTCGGGTTCAAAGGCCCAGCTTGCGCCGACCCGTCCAAGGTTCGCGATAGACCACAAAAAAAACACTCCGATGAGATATTCGCGCCGCATCTATTAATCTCCCCCTTTGAGATGTTTCGGCTTATTCGGGGGAATGCTTCGCAATCGGAATGCCATACTGTCTTATTTAGTCAATTTAGCTTTACTATCTACTGATTGTGCCAATTACCGCTTTGCCTGAGTACTGAGTCGCGCCGGATCAACGACTTCGCGACATACGAAACCCGCTAATCCTTGGTTGAAATCGCAGCGCGATCATGGCTCGGAGCCAGGATGACTCAGGGGTGTCTAGACTCGATGTAATTAAGGCTGGCGTTTCGCCAGAGGTGAAATTCTTCACCAGTGACGACTGGACAAGTACAACGGGGCCGAGGGTGTTCCCTCGGCCCCGTTGCTGCGAGCGAGATGTAGTTCGGACTTTATCCGGCGGCGGGTGCTGACTTCCAGGCCGAGAGGTCGCGGCGGACCAGCTGCTCGAGCGCTTCGATCTCGGCCCTGAAGCGCATCCGCAATTCACCCGCGAAGTCCTTCGAGAGCGGCGGGATCGGATCGTTGCCGCCAACGAACAAACCCATCAGCCGCGACCGCTTGACGCCCTCGACGACGTTGCCGAGATGGCGCGCCTTGAGCCAGTCGGCGGTCCGCGAGCCGATCCGCGTGATCATCAGGCTGCGCGGGTAGACCGTCCCCTCCGACGAATGGATTTTGCGCGAACTCTCGTCGGCGAGCTTGAAGCGCGGGATGCCGGCAAAGTCGGCGATCCGATCAACGTAGCTCTGCGAATCGAGCGCGAAGTCATCGTAGAACGCCGCGAGCACATTCTCCTCGCCGAAAATCCGCCGCCACTCCGCCAGATGATAGGCGTAACGGCCCGACTCCAGCAGTTCGGGATCACTCTCGATCGCGTCCTTGAAGTCGCAGGTTATATCTCCGTAGGTCCGCTTCATCTTATAGAGAGAGAAGACCCGCACCACCGGATCGCGGAAGGTGCAGATTATCTTTGGCCGCGGGGTAAGTTGCGCAATTCGTTCACGCGCCACCGCCGACGCGAAGTAGGTTGGACAGATCTCGCCAGTGACGAGACTCGAGGTCTGATCGAAATTCGCCGCATACCAATCAAGCCCCAGATCGTAATGGCGATCAAAAAACTTTATCTCTTTGTTGGCCCGCGGCAGATTGGCGTGACCGACTATCGTTTCGTGCAGCCACGTTGTGCCAGTACGTGGCGGCCCCACGCCAAGAAAAGCAGGAAGCTTCAATGGCCTTTCGCGATTCATCACCAAATCCGGTATATGCAGCGCGAACGAGCAGCCCCGCGCTGTTTTTGCATGTCAAGTTTACGCCGGCGTCGGGCGTTTCGGAACGCTTGAAGATTCCACGACGGGATTGAAATTGCGAGTCCCGTTGCGGCCTTTCAAGAATATTCGTTGAAACAACTTTGGCCTTTGCATAAGCTACAACCTGCTTCGGAAAGTCAGGTTTTCAGTGCCAGATCTTCAGTGCCGGTTTTCAATGCGAATGGGGGTCGAGCCAAAACCGCTGTTTTTTTCGTCCGCCGGACGCCCGCTCTACGGGTTCTATTGTCCGCCGGCGAAACCGCGTCCCGCCGCTGCCGCGGCCGTCATTGCGGACGTTCCTGCGATCGTCGCCTGCCACAGTATCGGTCTGGAGCACATGGTCCCAACCCGCATGCTGGCGCTGGCGGTGCGCGGCGCCGCGGCGATGGGCTATCCTGCGATGCTCTATCATTCGCGTGGCCACGGCGACTCGTCGGGCGACTTTGCCGAGGTAACGCTCGAGGGACTCGTCGAGGACGCACTCAACGCCGCAGCTTGCGTGCGCGAGCAGTCGGGGGCCAAACGAGTCGTCTTTATGGGCGTGCGTTTCGGCACGCTCGTCGCTGCGACTGCGCTGAGTCGCTATCCGGACGGCGCCGGACTGATTCTGTGGGAACCGGTCCATCGCGGACAGGATTATTTCCGCCAGTTCGTCCGCGGCCTACTGTTTGCCGCGGTTGCGCGCGGCCAGAAACTCGGCGAAACCGCCGACGACGTGCTCAAGCGCGTCGAGCGCGACGGCCGCGCCGATATCCACGCAACCTATTTGCACGAGAAATTCTACTTAAGTTCGCGCGACGCCAACCTCGCCGCCACGATCGAAGGCTGGAATGGGCCGACTTTGATCGCGCAGATCCAGCCGCGGATGAGCATGACGCCCGACAACCAAAACCTCGCGGCGGCTCTTGAAGGGCGCGGCGCGAAGGTTACCTCGGTGCGTATCAGCGAGGAACCGGGCTGGCAATTCTGGCGGATTCCGTGGGTCTCAATCCCGCTGTTAGAGCAAACAGGAGCTTGGCTCGATGCCTTGGCGTGAAACTCCGCAAGAGCTAGCGCGGGCGCGCGCGGAACGCGCCTTCATGATGGCTGGGCCGCGTGGTCAGCTCATCGGTATCTACACGCCGCCGGCGCCGGAGGTGGTGCCTGCTGACCTCTGTGTCGTGATGCTCTCGCGGCCGCGTTTCGAGCATCGCCGCATGACCGTGCAGGCCGCGCGGCGGCTCGCCACAAACGGCTTCGCCTGTCTGCGCTTCGATCAGAACGGCTGGGGCGAAAGTGAAGGCGAGGATCTGCCAATCAACCCGGAGAAACCCCGTCAGTACGAATCATTGACCGCTATAAAATATGCGCGCGAGAACTTTGGCCATACGCGCTTCGTGATGTGGGGCGCCTGTCTCGACGGGCTTTCTGCGCTCTCCGCCTTCGACGGCGAAGCCGCGGCGATCGAGGGTCTGATCATCATGTCGTCGCCCGTCACCCGCCTGCCCTCGTCCGACGTTTACACCTGGCACAACATGACGCGCTGGGCGCTCGACCCCGAGCGCTGGCGGCAGGTGCTGTTTTCCGTCTCGACGCGAAAGCTGGCGCGCCGCGCCATTAAAATTGCGCTGCGCGGGACGCTCGGTCGCGCGCTGGGCGACGATAAGCTCGCCGTCAGCTTCCAGCAGAATTTCGATCTCCTGGTCAAGTCGCGCGCCTGCGCCCTGTTTCTGTACGGCACCGAGGACGAGGAGTACAAAACCTTTCAGGTCGCCGAAGAGCATCTCTTTACCCGGCTCGACGCGGCGACCCGTCAGCGGCTCAAAATTGAGATTTGGCCCGGTCGCGTGCATTCCGTGCTCGACGTCGAGCGGCAGCAGGAAGTGGTCGAGCGCGCCGTCAGCTGGGTGCTCGCGCTCCGTCCGAGTTACGCCCTCGAAGGCGCGATCGCCGGCTCTTAAGCCCCATCGCACGCGAGTCTCAGATGGATTTTGGCCTGAATCCTGAACAGAAACAGTTGCGCGCTTCGGTGCTGGAATTCGCTCGCGCGCAGCTCAATGGCGATATCGATCAGCGCGACGCGCCCGGCATCTTTTCGCTTGAGTCCTGGAAAAAATGCGCCGACTTCGGCTTGCTCGGCCTGCCGATGCCGGTCGAGTACGGCGGCCAGGGCGAGGGGATTATCTCGACCATCGTCGCCATGGACGCGCTCGGCAAGGGCTGCCGCGACAACGGCCTGGTCTTCAGTATCAACGCGCAGATGTGGTCCTGCCAGATGCCGATTTTGCATTACGGCAGCGCCGCGCAGAAGCGCGAATGGCTGCCGAAGTTGATTACGGGCGAGGCGCTCGCGGCTCACGCGATTACCGAGCCGAACGCCGGCTCCGACGTCTTTTCGCTTACCGCGCGCGCCGAAAAAGTTGACGGCGGCTATCTGATCAACGGCGCGAAAACCTTCTCGACGAACGGCCCGGTCGCCGATTTGGCGGTCGCCTTCGCCTACGTCAAACCGAAGACTGAGGGCGGCGCAAAGCAGCTTACGACCTTCCTGGTTCCGCGCGGTGCGCCCGGGATGACCTTCGGCCCGCCGATGTCCAAGATGGGTATCCGCACCTCGCCCACCGGCGAGGTCGCCTTCGACGATTGTTTTGTGCCCGATTCGGCGCGGCTTGGCGCTGAGGGCGCGGGCATGCGCATCTTCAACTCCGCGATGGAGTGGGAGCGCGCCTGCATCTTCGCCAGCCACGTCGGCGCAACCGAGCGCCTGCTCGAGGACAGCATCAAGTACGCACGCGAGCGGCGGCAGTTCGGCCAGCCGATCGCCAAGTACGAAGCGGTCGCCAACCGGATCGTCGAGATGAAAGTTGCGATCGACGCCGGCCGCCTGCTGGTCTACTACGTCGGTTGGATGCATGAGCAGGGCAAGAACCCGGTGATGGAATCTGCGATCGCGAAGCTCTTCGTCGGCGAGAGCCACGTGCAGGCCGCGATGGACGCCGTCCGTATCTTCGGCGGTTTCGGCTACATGAAGGAGTCACCGGTCGAGCGCGAGCTGCGCGACTCGATTTCCGGCATCATCTATTCCGGCACTTCCGATATCCAGCGGCGCATCATTGCGCGATGCCTTGGGCTTTAGGAGCGTGATCGTGGCGAGCGTGACGAACATTCTGCCCGATCTCGTCCGGCGCTCAGCCGGGCGTTGGCCCGACCATCCGGCGATCGCGATGGATGGCCGCGCTTTCACCTACGCCGACCTCGAACGCGCCTCGAACCAGATCGCACGGACGCTCAAGCGCGTGGGCGTCCGCAAGGGCGACCGCGTGATGCTCTGGATGCCGAAATCGCCCGAGGCGATCGCGGCGCTCTACGGCATCATGAAGGCTGGCGCCGCTTACGTCTCGGTCGATCCGTCGGCGCCGCCGCCGCGTGCCTGTTACATCGCCCGCGACTGCGCCGCCGCTGCGTTAATTACAGTTCCGGCGCGAACTGCCGTGCTCGACAAGGAATTTGCCGGCGACGCACCGATGCGCGCCGTGTTGTATGCGGAGCCGCGCGCTAACGGTTTTGCGATCCTTGACGTTCCGGCGATCGCTGGCGTCCCGGCAATCGGCTGGGACAGTGTCGCGGCCGAGAGCCCCGAGGCGCTCGACAACATCGCGACCGCACGCGATCTTGCCTACATCCTCTATACCTCGGGCTCGACCGGACAGCCCAAGGGCGTGATGATCTCGCACAGCGCGTCGCTCTCGTTTGTCGAATGGGCCGGCGACAAATTCGGCATCTCACACGACGATCGTCTGTCGAATCACGCCGGCTTCCATTTCGATCTCTCGACCTTCGACCTCTATGCGGGCGCGCGCGCCGGTGCGACCGTTTATCCGGTCTCGTCGCGGGTTGCGCCTTTTCCCGCGGCCCTGACCAAACAATGGGTCGAGCAGCGGCTGACGGTTTGTTATGCGACGCCCAGCACCTTCATCCTGCTGATGGGCCGTGGCAATCTCGCCGCGAGTGGCATCGCCTCGATGCGCGTTGTGCTCTTTGCGGGCGAGGTCTTTGCGGTCAAGCATCTGCGCGAGCTGATGGCAATCTTTCCGCAGGCTCGTTTCGCGAATCTTTACGGCCCGACCGAGACCAACGTCTGCACCTGGTATGAAGTCACGGAGCCGCCCGCCGATGACTCGCCGATCCCGATCGGGCGCGAGTGCGAAAACTGCGAGGGCTTCATCCTCGACGAAACTGGTGCGCAGGTCGCCGACGGCGAGGTCGGCGAGCTGTGGATCGGTGGCGGCACGCTGATGCAGGGCTACTGGGGCCGCGACGATTTGACCGCGAAGCGCCTGCGATCAATCAAGCCCGCCAACGGAACTCCGACGCTCGCATACAATACCGGCGACCTGGTGCGCCGCTTCCCCGACGGCAACCTGCGTTTTTTTGGCCGCCGCGATCATCAGATCAAGACGCGCGGCTACCGCGTCGAGCTCGGCGAGATCGAGGCCACCTTGAGCCGCCACGCCGCTGTCGCCGAGGCGGTGCTGGTCGCGATCCCTGACGATCAGTTCGGCCATTTATTGCATGCGGTGGTTATCAGGCAGCCGGACGCGGCCGTCACGGAAGGCCAGCTCAAGGGCTTTCTCAAGGAGTCGCTGCCACTTTATATGGTGCCCGAGCGTATCGAGTTTCGCACGGAACTTCCGCATACTTTTAGTGACAAGATCGACCGCGACACGCTGCTCCGTCAGACGCTCGCCGCGGCCTCGGCCAATCCGGTAGGAAAATGAGCAAAACTGCAATCGAAGAAAGCGTGCGCAACTTCCTGATCAACGAGGTCTTTTACGACAAGGCGCTTGACGTGAACGCGCTGGCGCCGAGTGACTCCCTGGTCGGGCTGCTCGATTCGCTCGGCATTATGCGCGTCGTCAGCTTCTGCGAGGAGACCTACGGCATCCAGGTGCCCGATACCGAAATCCTGCCCGAGCATTTCGAGAACATCAGCTCGATCGCGAACCTCATCGAAGGCTGCCAGAAAAGCTCCTGAGCCTCTGCACGTGCGGCTCGGCAGACACGCGACTTTTGCCATTCTGAGCGGAGTCTGCGTAGCGAGGAATCCCGGATTGTTTTGTTTCACGGAGCTCACGCTCGATGAGCACAGCGAATGGCTAGTCCCGTGAGTCATCCTCGGGCGCAGGCGGGGGCGCTGGCGGTGAAGTGAGCGGCGGTGGAAGCGCATCGTCCGCGCTGGGCGGCGGCGCATCGAGGGCGGTAGGCGGTGCATCGAGGGCCGTGGGTTGCGCGACGGCCGCCCCGAGCCGTCCATGACCGGCCTGCGCGCGGAAGTTGCCCGGCGCGTCAGCGACTGCTTCCTGATAGGCCTTGGCGGCGTCCGGCTCGCGTCCCAACTCCTCTTCGCAAGCCCCCTCGAAACTCAGGGTTTCGCCGCGCCAATCCGGACGCGCCGCGAAACCTAACTCCGCACGCTGAAAGAAAGTCAGCGCCTGAGAGTAGTTCTTGCGCGTCAGATAGACCCGCCCCAGGTAGTAATACGCGAAGGGATTGCCGCCGTCGATCGAGACCGCGCGGCCGAGATCGCGTAGCGCGACGTCGGCGGCGCCCTGCGCCAACTCCCGGCGCGCCTGCTCAGTGATCCGGATCGAGGCGGCGAGCGCCGGCGATGAAGCATGGCGGATTTCGGGCGCGAGTGACGCCGCGCCCAGGTCGGGAGCGGGCGCGACCGCGCTCAGATCCAGCGCCGGGGGCGGCGGACTCGGAACTGCCCCGGGCGCGGCCTCACCCGGCGCAAGGGTCTGGCTTGCTTCGGCGCCGACGCTCGGCGACGGCTCAGCGTTCGGAGCCATCGGTTCGGGCACATCTTGATTCTCATCCGGGCCGGCGACCGAGTCGTCATCTTTATCTTCGTCAGCCGGCTGATCCTTCGCGGAACTCGGACTGGCGACGCTGGACGGCCCCGGCGCTTGATTGGTTGATCCGACGGCGACATTCCCCGGACTCGCCGCCGGAAGATCCTCTCCCGGAATCCGCTCTTCCGAGACCAGCGCCAACCTGATCGGCCGCTCCGCGGACGCTGTCGTTCCCGCAGGTGCGGCGCAGGCTGCTCCAGGAAGATAACCGATCGCCGCGATTCCCAGACTGGCGCCGAGGATCAGCCCCCGCCAACGATAGGCCTTCACGCGCATCAGTCGTTGGGCGAATCGTCCAGCGTCGCCTCGGGATTCGCGTCGGTGTTCGTAGCGGCCGCCCCCTCGGCGCCCGGCGCAGCCGTATTCTCGACCGACGCGGCGGACTTGTGGAACGGGCAGACCTCGGTCGGCGCGAGCGCTTTGGGAAACACTCCGATGACGGTCGTCGGACAATAGGGACCGGCGAGATCGCCGCTCAGCGGATCGATCTTCGCAGTCACCACTCCCGCTGGTGCGGCGAAGTCGAGCTCGGGCCGCGACGCCGTCGCCGCCTTCATGAAGCTCGTCCACGCCGGCAACGAGGCCTCCGCGCCGGTCAACCCCAGCGCCTCCTTTTGATCGAATCCGGTCCAGACTACCGCCAGCAGGTTTGGCGTGAAACCCGCGAACCAGGCGTCGTTCGAGTCATTGGTGGTTCCGGTCTTGCCCGCGGCCGGCAGGCGAAAGCCGGCCTTGCGCGCGCCCTCGCCGGTGCCGTGATTGATCACCTGCTCGAGCATAAAATCCATCGTATAAGCGAGTTCCGGCGACAACACCTGCTCAGCCTTGAGCTCGTGCCCTTCAATCGGGTGGCCCTTCTGATCGACCACCGCCGTAACCGCGTAGAACGGGACGTCTTCCCCCTCGTTGGCCAGAATCGCGTACATCCGCGCCAGCGCGATCGGCGTGACTTCGATCCCCCCCAGTATGATCGAGGGGTAGGCTGGTAAATCACCAAACCCCAGCTTTCCCGCCATCGCGATCACGCGGTCGAGCCCGACCGCGTCAGCCAGCCGCGAGGTCGCCGAATTGAGCGACTCTTCGAGCGCGAATTCCAGCGTCACCCGCCCAAAGTAGCGGTTCTTGTAGTTCCTCGGCGTCCAACTCATCGTGCCGTAATTCCAGGTGAACGGCGTGTCCTCGATATAGCTGGTCGGCAGATACTGCGCTTGCCCCGTCATGGTTTCGTCCAGCGCCGCCAGATAGGTGACCGGCTTGAAGGCTGACCCGGGTTGGCGATGCGCCTGCGTGACATGATTGAACTGGCCTTCGCGATAGTCGCGCCCTCCCACCATCGCGCGAATCTTGCCGGTCTGCGGCTCGATCGCGAGCAGGCAGGATTGCAGTTCCTCGCTGCGCTCCTTGCGCCGCAACGACTTGTGTTGCGCTTCGAGCTTCTCCAGATTCTCATCGACGGCCGTTTCGCCCTGCTTCTGCATATGCACGTCGAGCGTGGTGAAGACCCGCAACCCCTCACCGTCCAACACCTCGGCCGGGTAGCGTTCCGCCAATTCGCGCTTGACGTAATCCACGAAGTAGGGCGCGTCGTTGGTCTCGAGATAGGGCTCACGTGCGTGCACCGGTTCGACGACCGCCTCATCGTACGCGGCCTTGCCGATATAGCCGTCCTGCAGCATCGCGCCCAGAACTTCATTGCGGCGGAGGCGCACGGAATCCGCATGACGGATCGGATTATAGCGGTTCGGCGAGCGGATCATCCCGGCCAGCGTCGCCATCTCGGCGATCGAGAGGTCGCGCGGCTCCTTCGAGAAATAAAATTGCGCCGCCTCCCAGATGCCATAGATGCCTTCCTGGCCGCGCTGCCCAAGGTAAATGTCATTGAGATAATTTTCGAGAATCTGATCCTTCGAATAGCGCCGCTCGACGATATACGCCATCAGCGCTTCCTGCATTTTGCGATGCCAGTCGCGCTTGCTGGTCAGGAAAAAATTCTTGACCAGTTGCTGCGTCAGCGTCGATCCGCCCTGCACCACATGGCCGGCGTTGAAATCCACCCACGCCGCCTTGAGCGTGCGCACCAAATCAATCCCATGATGCTCATAAAACCGATGGTCCTCCGCGGCCATCACCGCATAGACCATCCCCGGCGGCATCTCTGCCAGTGGCACGATCCGGCGCTGCTCCCAGTCGCCCTGGAAAATCGCGCCGAGCAGCTCGGGCTCGAGCTCAATCGCGTCCAACGGCTTATGCGTTCCCGCATCCGCGATCTCGATTACGGTCCCGACCGGCGAGACGCGCAACGCAACCTGCTCGCCGGGCGATTCCGAGTATGGGTAGTGAAAACTATGCAGGAAGAGATCGAGCCGCCCGTGCTCTTTATCGAAGCTGTATTCGCCGCGGATTCTGACCTGAGCGGGATCCACCCGATGGTAATTCAACCGCGCGAGCCGTTGGAACAACCCGATATCGTCAATCTTGAGCCCCGGATAGATCGTCGTCGAGTCAGAATAGACCAGCGACGGAATCGTCCAGCGCTTGCCGGCAAAACGCGCCGCGACTTCCTGATCGAGTGCGTTGTAATAGCTGATGAATTTGTAAATCAGCGGCGCGACGGCAAACAGCGCCAGCACCGCCGCGCCAAAAACGCCGAACTTGATCGCGCGCCCGATTCGCATACCCGACGCCAGGACGGTACGTCAGCGTGAGCTGCGCTCGACATATTTCATGCGCAGCTCGAAGAGAATCTCATCGATCAGCGCCTGCTCATTCTGATCGAGATTGCCGCGCGTCTTATCCTTGAGCATCCCGACAATATCGATTAGCTGCTGCGCCGCCGGCAAATCCACCTGCGGCCCGCCCGCCTGCGGATCGACGATCTCGCCGAGGTGAAACAGCGCCTGACTGGAAAGCCCTACCATGAAGCTCGCGAAGTTGAGCTCCCCCAGCGGCCCCGCATCCTGCTGACGCATTTCCGGCGCGGCCGCGGCGGTTGAAGTCCCTGACGCGCCCGATGCCGGCGCCGCCTTGGCCACCGATGGCGCCGCGGGCTCGTCCGCAGCTTTCTCGCCCCGATGTTCCGGCTTCAGCTCGCCCTCGGCCGAAAAGCGCCGGCGATCATCGATCTTGAAGCCTTTGCTCTTTTCCTCTTCTTCCATCGCTCTACCCAAAGCTTTGCCGGATTAGTTCACCGATCGCGAACTCTCCTGGAATGAACTTGCTACTTTCACGAGCATGAAGCTACGTTTGTCATTCTGAGCGAAGGCTGCCGCAGCGAAGAATCCCGGATTTTTCAATTCGCAGAATGAAAGGCGTAACTTAAAATTCTCTCGCACCACGCTCAACCATGACGCGCCATCTCCTCGAGCCGCTTGATCCGTTCTTCGATCGGCGGATGAGTCGAGAAAAGTCGCGACATCATGCCGCCATTCAGTGGATTCACGATAAACAGATGAGCCGTCGCCGGCGTCGCGTCCGCCATCGGGAGCCGCTCGTTGGAAACCTCGAGCTTCCGCAGCGCGCTCGCCAGCAGCAGCGGATTATGCGTCAGATGCGCGCCGCTTTCATCGGCCTGATACTCGCGCGTGCGCGAGATCGCGAGCTGTATCAGCGTCGCGGCGAATGGCGCCAGCAGCGCCATCACCAGCAACTCAATTATTCCGCCGCGCTCGCCCTCGTCGCGCCCCCCCAAACCGCCGAACATCGCGCCCCAGCGCGCCATGCTGCCGATCATCATGACGACGCCTGCCAGCGTCGCCGCGATCGAACTGATCAGAATGTCGCGATTGAGCACGTGCGACAATTCATGCCCGAGCACGCCCTTTAACTCCTCGCGGTTGCAGATGCGCATGATGCCGCGCGTCACCGCGACCGCGGCGTGGCGCGGATTGCGCCCCGTGGCGAAGGCGTTAGGCGTGTCGCTGTCGATCATGTACAAACGCGGAGTCGGGATATTGGCCGATTGGGCCAGTTCGTTGACGATCGCATAGAGTTCCGGCGCGCTCGCGGCATCAAGCGGTTGCGCGCCATACGCCCGCAGCACCATCTTGTCCGAGAACCAGTAGCTGAAAAAATTCATCCCGATCGCAAATACAAACGCGATCGCGAGACCGCCGCGCCCGCCCATCAGGCCGCCAATCGCCATAATCAGGCCGGTCAGCGCCGCCAACAGCAATGTGGTCTTGAGCATCTTCATCGTCGTTTCGCCTCGCTACCGGCGCGCCGCAGTTGAGGCGCGCGGTAGAACTGCCGTTCTGAGGAACCTTTCTACCTTAATTTAATCATGATTCCGGCGCCCTCACAGCCTGCCCGGCCGAGGTTTCGCGATGATTTCCGTCAATTCCGCGGTTACCTCGTCGATGGTTATACTCGCGATCGGTTCCCGCCAGACCGCTCGCGCCGCGCCCAAAGGACGCCAGCGGGCGGGCTGCGTCAGTCCGAACAGCACCACACCCGGCGCGCCCACCGCAGCCGCCAGATGCGCGATGCCGGAATCGTTGCCGACAAAAGCGCGGGCCGACTCTGCGAGACCCGCCACTTCACCCAGTTCGAGCGCATCGAGCGTCGCGATCTGCCGATCGTGAAAGGCGCTTTTCAGCCCGCTTTCGGCCGGCCCCAATATCACCAGACTGCACATGCGCGTCGAGAGGCGCTCCGCCAACTCCGCGAATTTTTCGGCCGGCCAGTTTTTCCACCGGCTCCCGCTGCCCGGCAATACCAGAATAAATCTATCCGGTTCCAGCGCCAGCCGCTCCAAATGGGCCGCCGCCGCAATCCGATCGTACGGCGTCGGCTCAAGCGACGCATCCATGGGCGCGCCCGCCGCCGCAATCGAGCGCAGGTAGCCCCTCGCGACATGATCGTCACCCGGCGGCGCGAACGGATGGAAGCTCACCTCTTTCGCGATTGCCGAAAGCCTGCGGCGAAAGCGCGCATCTTCCGCTGCGAAAAATGAGTAAATCCGCGCGAAGCCGCCAAAGAACTTCTCCGCATCCGTCGGGACTTCCGCGCCCGTCGCAAACAGTTGCGCCACTTCCGCGCGATCGATCGAATGGGCCCGCGCGAGGTCGCTCCGCTCGACCACGAACCGCGCCAGCTCATGCCGCGCCATCAGCTCGATCTGAGCACTCGCGTGGCGCGACGCAATCACGCGGATCGTCGGAATCAGGCAAATCAGGTCGCCCAGCGCACCCGGAAAAATTATCAGTACGCGCGTCCCGGCCCCCTTCGCACCGCAGCCATGCACTTCACTATGCCCGTGACCTTGAGCGCAGCTTTCGGCACTCCAATGCCGGCGACCATAAGCACCGCCGGTAGTCCTTTTGACAATCACGGCAATGACAGTTGCCCATGAAAACCCGGGTCACCCGAATAATTCATAGCGAACTGCGCCACAGGCGCATCCGCCCGTCACCGTACTTGACATTTAAACTCCTCCCCATATTATGCGCCATGGCTAAAAGCTTTTGAGACCGCGATCGCTTACAACTATCGCGTTACAGACAACCGCACTGTTGCTTCATTTCACTTCCGGCAGATGCTTGGCCTTCAACCCCTGCACCAGTTGATCATAGCCGTCGGCGTTGATGATCTTGTTGAATTGCTCGCGATAGTTTCCCAGCGTGCTGACGTTATCCACAACAATATCGAAAAGCCGCCAGCCCGCCGGGGTTTTGCATAACATGTAGTCCACGTGCAGCGGCTCCTGCACCATCGCCAGATGAACGTCGCCGTGCACCGCCGCGGTGGTCGGATCGTCGTAAGTGACCTCGTCCTTGAGTCCATGCGAGGCCGCCTCGACGGTGTTCTGCTGCAATGTCGTCAGATAGGTCGCCAGCACGTAGCTCTCGAACAGCGGCACAAACGCCGTCCGCTGCGCCGGCGTGAGCGCTTTCCAATGCGTCCCCAAGGCGGACTTTGACATGTAAGCAAAATCGAAGTGCTGCTCCGCGATCGCGCGCAGTTGCCGATCGTGCTCCGCCGGCGGCAGCGCCTGATTCGCGAAGACCGGCGAGGCCTGCGCGATCGTCGCGCGCACTTCCCTCACGGGCGCAGGCTCCGCACCGGCAAAGGCTCGCGTGGCCGCCAGCATCGTCACCAGAAGCGCTAACCGCGATGCGGTTTTGTATCGTTTTGCTATGCGCACGTCGCAGACTCCTTACTCGGCTATGCCTTGCGAACTATCATTTCACGCGGCCGCAATAAATTGCTATTGTCAGCGTCCGTTCGACCGACGCGCGCGGAATCCACGACGCTGCGGACGGCTCAAGAACTGAATGACCAAGAGCAATCACGGCGGCCTCAACTCCGACTATCGCCCACAGCAATTGACCCTGCCCGATGGCCGCGCCGTGACATTGCGCCTGATGGAGCCTGTGGATAAAGCCGTGCTCTTGAGATTTTCCCGCGCGCTGCCGCCCAATGACCTGTTGTTTTTGCGCACCGACATTACCCTCGCTGACGCTCTCGATGATTGGATCCGCAACCTCGAAAGCGGCGCCACCGTTACGGTGATCGCCGAGATCGATGGCGAGGTCGCGGGTTACGCCAGCCTGCATCACGATCAGAAGCAATGGACGCGCCGCGTCGGCGAAATTCGGGTTCTCCTCGGCCCGAAGTATCGCGGCGCCGGGCTGGGCCGGCGGCTGGCTGAGGAAGTCTTCCAGATCGGGCGCGCGCGCGGGGTCAAAAAGATGGCCGCGATGCTCACCCCGGACCAGGCCGGCGCGCGCGCGGCCTTCGAACGGCTGGGCTTTCAGGTCGAGGCGCTATTGCAGGCTTGGGTGGCCGATCGCAACGGGCGGCCGCATGATCTCCTTGTCATGAGTCACGATGTCGAGGGTGTCGGCAACAGCTTGCACGCCTAGCAGCGAATTTTTTCCGAGGCCCGTGTGAGCGCTTTTCAGACTTTGCGCAAGGCTTTGGTTGGGAGCTATTTTCGCGGCCGGACGGTGTTGGTCACCGGGGCCTCGAGCGGCATCGGGCGCGAGCTCGGCCAGAGTCTCGCCGCGCTCGGCGCACAAGTCGCAATCGTGGCGCGGCGTCGGCCGCTGCTCGAAGAGCTGGCGAATGAAATCGGCGCCGCGGGCCACGCACAGCCATTGGTTCTCGTCGCAGATGTCACGAAGCGCAAGCCATGCCGTGATGCGGTCGATCATGCGATCGCGCACTTCGGCCACCTCGACCTGCTGATCAACTCCGCTGGCATCATGGAGATGGGCCCGGTCGAATCGATGGAGGCCGCATCGCTCGAACGCATGATGAGCGTAAACCTCTTCGGAACGCTGCATATGATGCAGGCGGTAATCCCGTCGATGCGCGCGGCCCGGACGGGCAATATCGTGAATATCGCTTCACTCGCGGGGCGGCGCGGGACGCCGCCGATCGGCGGTTACTGCGCGTCAAAATTCGCGGTAGTGGGCCTGACCGAAGCCCTGCGGGTCGAGCTTTATGGCAGCGGCGTCAAGGTTTCACTCGTCATGCCGGGTCTAATCGACACGCCGATGACGCAGGGGACCGCGGGCGGCGATTCGCTCAGCGGAGCACCGGGATTCTTCGCGATGCCAGCGCAATGGGTGACCTGGGCGGTGATCGCCGCGGTCGTCCTCGGCCTCACTGAGGTTGACGTTCCGCCGGGCGCCGTAATCGGTGAGAAGATTGCGGCGCTGTTCCCTGGTATTACCGACGGCGCATTGGCGATCGGTCGGCGCATAATGGACTGGCGCGGAGATCGCGCCAAGCCGGAATGATACCGCGGTATCTCCCTCAGAGCGGTCAATCCATGGCAATCGCGCACGCTTAGGGGTAGCCTCAGGCTGAGCGTCGCGAAGGCTTTCGCGGGAATAATCTGAACTGATCCGGAGTCAAACGAGCATGGGAGACTTAATCTCACCGTCGCATCTGCTGTTGCTGCTGGTGATAGTTCTGGTGATCTTCGGTCCGAGCAAGCTGGGGGATGTCGGATCGGCGCTGGGGCGCGCAATTCGCGACTTCAAGCGCGAGATGAATCCTGAAACTCAGCCGCCTGCGCAAACCAAGCCGACCGCCAACGCTGAGCCTCCCGCGATCGATAAGCCCGTCAATCCCTCCTGAGTCTCCCGCCTGCCTCAGCTTCCCGGCTGCAGGGGCCTGAAACTGCGTCGCCGGGTGCCGCAGTCCGCAAATCCAATCCCACGCCTCGTGCGTATCTGACTCGAACGGCGGGATGGCGAACACGGGGGTTCGTCATCAGCTGGCCGGGATGCTGCCGCATCAGGGCAGCCGCACAAAATCAGGAGGGTCGATTATGAGAATTGGCAAGGTCTTGGGTTTGATTGCACTAACAGGCTTGGCGGTGGGAGGCGCGCCGGCCCGAGCTCCCGCCTCGAGCCATCGCGAGGCCCCGCTCATCACGACGATGCCGAAGACCGACGGCACCGATTTTTACATGTTCAACAGCTATGAGACCGCCAAGGCCGGTCAGGGTCTGGTAGACATCATCGCCAACTATCAGCCGCTCGAGGATCCCTTCGCCGGACCGAATTATTACACCATGGATCCCGAGGCGCTCTACGATATCAATATCGATAATGACGGCGACGCGCTCCCCGAATACACTTTTCGCTTCCAGTTCACCAACACGATTCAAAATCTTTCTCTGCCGATTAATGGCGTGAACGTGGAGGTGCCGCTGGTCAACATCGGCGGCATCAGCGCAGGCAACAGCGCGAACTCGAATGTGGTCGAGACCTACACGGTGCAGTTGATCACGTATAACGGCAAGAAAAAGCCCAAAACCGCATTCCTGACCAATGTGGTCGGCGGTACGACGGTCTTTACCAAGCCGACAGATAATATCGGCAACAAGACCTTTGGCTCGCCTGCCGCGTACGAGACCTACGCCGATCAGTACATATACAACGTCAATATTCCGAACTGCAGTACCCCGGGCAGGATGTTCGTGGGGCAACGCAAGGATCCGTTCGTCGTGAATCTCGGCGAGACCTTTGACCTGATCAATATCAGCAATCCGACCGGTGCGCCGAATGAAGCAAGTGACGCGCTGGCGGGCAAGAACGTCACCTCGATCGAGCTCGAAGTGCCGGCGTCCTGCATCGTGCAAAGCTCGACGCAACCGATCATCGGCGGCTGGACTACTGCGAGCTTGCCCGAAAAACGGACGGTGCTGGCCAAGGTCAAAAAAGGCGCTACTACGCTGACGCAAACGCTAAGCAAGAAATTTGTCGAAGTTTCGCGTTTGGGTAATCCTCTGGTCAACGAACTGGTTATCGGACTCCCCGACAAGGATAAGTGGAATTCGAGTCAGCCGATCGACGACCCACAATTCCTGACCTATGTAACAAATCCCACCGCGCCGGCGCTGATCCAAGCCCTCTTCCCGTCAGTCACGGCGCCGACCCTCTTTCCGCGCGCGGATCTCGAGGCTGTTTTTCTGACGGGCCTGTCCGGGCTAAACCAGCCGCCCAATGTCGTAGCCTCTGAAGAGATGCGCCTCAATACCGCGTTTGCCGTCACACCGTTTGGCTTGCAGAGCCGGCTCGGCGCTCTCGGCGGTGATGACTCGGGCTATCCCAACGGCCGGCGGCCCGGCGACGACGTCGTGGACATCACGCTGCAGGTCGCTATGGGCGCCTTGATCAATCCAGGCGGCTTTGGCTTCGGCACCCCGAGCCAGGCGCCCTCGGGTAACCTGCCGTTTACGGACGGCGCATACCTTGACGAAACCTTCTTCAACGTGGCGTTCCCGTACCTGTTGACCCCAATCCCAGGTTCTCCCAACGGTCCGGTGCCGGGTAGCAACGGCGTACCGGTTAATGGTGGACCGGCGGGCACCTAAATCATTAACCGCGGGGCAGTCGGGCGGCCGTAGCCGCTCCGGTTGTCCCGCCTTAGCCGACCAAGTCAATTAGCTATAACCATTGTCAAAAAAGCCATGACACCCAGCTCCAACAATCGTTTCAGCAGTCTGAGTATTCCCAAGATTGTGTTGGCGTTCCTGCTCGTGGCGCTTCTCAGTTCGGGCAGTGCACGCACGCAGTCCCAAGCGCCGACTCCAGCAGCGCAAATTGACCGCGATATCACGATTCTGCAAACGGTTCTGAAGCGACATCCCGATGCGGAACTCTATTACCGACTGGGCGACCTCTATAGTCAGAAGGGCCGTCAGACCGGAGACATTACTTACTTCAATCTGTCCGGCAATTCACTGCGAGAGGCGATCAAGCTTCAACCGCGGCTCGCGCCCGCTCATCGCCATCTGGCGTTCGTGCTTTATGCCCTGCACGATTTTGCTGGTGCGACGACGGCGGCCAACACCGCAATCAAGCTTGATCCGAACGATTCCTACGCCTACGGCGTCCTCGGTGATGCGCAACTCGAGACCGGCGAATACGCTCCGGCGGCGCGATCCTATGGGCAGATGATCGCACTCAAAGCCGACCTCTATTCGTATAGCCGGCGTTCGGGGCTCGAAACGATGCGCGGCGACGACCAGACCGCGATCGCAGATATGCGGCATGCAATCGCGGACGGCATCGCGGCCGGCGAACCTCTCGAGGGAATCGCCTGGGCGCAGGCGATGCTCGCGGAAGATTATTTCCGCATGGGCAAACTGAATGATGCGGACGCCCAAGGCGCCGCTTCGCTCAAGACCTATCCGAACTACTACCGCGCCCTGGCAATCCTCGGCCAGGTCCGCGCGGCGCGAGGTAAGCTGGATGAGGCTGCGGATTTCTATCGCCGCGCGATCGCCGTCATTCCGCTGCCGCAATACGTCGCAGCCCTCGGCGACGTCTACACCGAGATGGGCCGCGTCAGCGACGCCAAACAACAACATGACCTGGTCGAATTCATCGCGCGTCTGAACAAGCTTAATCAAGTGCTCTACAATCGTGTGCTGGTTGACTACTACGCGGACCATGACGTGCAGCATCAGCAGGCCGTCGCGCTGGCAGTGGGCGAGTACCAGATCCGGCGCGATATCTACGGCGAGGACGCGCTGGCATGGTCGCTCTATCGCGACGGTAAGGCGGACGCGGCGCTCCCGCACATAATCGCGGCATTAAGGTTCAACACCACCGACGCGCGACTCTATTTTCACGCGGGAATGATATCCGCGGCGCTCGCGCATAAAACCGAGGCGCGCGCGAATTTAGATCGGGCCATGACGATCAATGCGCACTTCCAGCCGATTCTCGACAACGTCGCCAGTCGCGAGTACGCGGCATTGGGCGGCGACCCGACGGTGCAGTATGCGGCAAAGGCAACCAGTGGTTCGCGCTAGCGCGGTCGGCGCCGCGAGCGCGATCCTGCTCGTATTGCTCGCCTGGCCGCGACTCAGCCTCGCCCATCCGATGGGTAATTTCAGCGTCAATCATTACACGAAGATTGTCACCGACCCAGATCGTGTCCAAATCGATTACATAATCGATATGGCGGAGATTCCGACCTTCCAGGAGATGCAACGAAGTGGAATAGTGCCGCGCGTGGACGATCCCGGTGTCGCGCGATATTTGAAGACGCAGTCCGCTAACCTTAAGCAGGGGTTGACGCTGACTGTCGGCGGTGCGCCGCTCGTGCTTGAAACCGTTTCGCGGCAGGCGCTTTTTCCGCCAGGCGCCGGCGGCTTGCCGACCATGAAAATGGGTTTTGTCTATTGGGCGCATTTGGATCATCGGTTGGTCGATGGCTCATTCGCACTGCACTACCAGGATAGCAACTTTCCCGATCATGCCGGCTGGAAAGAAATAGTCGCAGTCCGCGGACCGGGCACACGCATAGACCATAGTTCAGTCCCTTCGCAGGATCGCAGCCTTGAACTCACGAACTATCCGACTGACATGCTGCACAGCCCTCCGCAGGTGTTGAGCGCCGATTTGACTTTCGCGGCGACGCCGGCGGGAACGGAGCAATTGGCGGATCGCGGAAGTAACGCGGGCTGGCTCGACACTGGAGCTGAGCCGGGCGGGCTCAAGCTCGCAGCCAACAAGGTGGGCACCCCGCGTAGCGCCTTTACCGATTTGATCGAGTCGAATCGGGTAGATGTCACGTTCCTTCTGATGGCGGCGCTGATTGCCGCGGTACTCGGGGGTTTCCACGCGCTCGAACCGGGACACGGCAAAACGCTGGTGGCGGCCTACCTGGTCGGATCCCGCGGCGGCGCACGTCACGCGGTTTTTCTCGGCGGCATCGTAACTGCGTCGCATACGATATCGGTCTATGCGTTGGGGATCATCACCCTGTACGCGTCGCAGTGGATCATGCCCGAGCAGCTCTACCCGTGGCTGGGCGCGGCGTCGGGCTTGCTGGTTGCAGGGCTGGGCTTGACGCTCTTCCTGCGGCGCTACCTTACGGAACCCACCGATAGTCACCACGCGGATCACAGTTACGGACACGAGCATCGTGTTGATGCGGAGGCCGATCACGATCATGCTCCGAGTTTGGAGCATCGCCACACCTGGTGGGGCGGACATGTGAGCAGTACTCACTCGCATAATTCTGATCATAGCCGTTCGCACGATCAGGGCCATAGTCACCATCACGGACATCAGCATGTGCATGAGCCTCGCACACTAGAACTCGCGCTTGAATCACAGAAGCTCTCCGTCAAGAGTCTATTTGTACTCGGAGTCACCGGCGGAATCGTGCCATGTCCGGCCGCGCTAGTGGTGTTGCTCGCCGCGCTCGCGTTTCATCGCGTAGCCTTCGGGCTGTTTCTGATTGTCGCATTCAGCGCCGGCTTGGCCGCGGTATTGATCACTTTTGGCCTTGCGATGGTTTACGCCGGCCGCTTCATGAGCCGCTTTGGCGGCCGCGGTCCGTTGACGGAGCGCTGGCTGCCATTGGCCTCATCAGCAGTCATCACGATCGTCGGAGTAGGTTTGACGCTCCAGTCGCTGATCGTGGCCGGAGTCCTGCACGTTAGAAGCTAAAAGGCACGAGCGGAAGACCGTCGAAAAGGACTGAAATGAATTTTGGAATAGCAGGATCGCTTGCGCCGCTGAGCGTGATGTTGTTGGGCCTGATTCTGGGAATGCGCCACGCCACCGATCCGGATCATGTAATCGCGGTGACGACGATCGTAAGTCGCGAGCGGCGTCTGGCTACGGCGACGGGAATTGGCCTCATATGGGGCCTCGGCCACACTCTGACCGTGCTGGCGGTGGGGGCTGCGATTATCGTCTTCAAGATTGCGATCCCGACGCGGATTGGCCTTGCGATGGAGTTCGCAGTGGCAATCGTTTTGATTCTTCTCGGGCTCGGCGCCGCGGCAGGTGCGGTTCGCCAGGTTGCGCGCCGCATCGGGGGAGCCGCGGTCGCCGGCGCCCGGCCCATGGACGTACATTCCCATAGCCACATCGACGAGGGCGAACTCCATCGACATAGTCACTATCATCCAGATCCCAATGGACATGATTCCAGCGACGCGACACTGGACGCTGATCGATCGAACCACGGTCACAGCCTTGAGGATCCTGCACTCGATCGCCCAGTTCTCGCAGTGCGACGGCCGTTGCTACGTTCCTTCGGAATCGGTCTGGTTCATGGCCTCGCGGGCAGCGCGGCGATCGCTTTGCTCGTATTGAGTGCAATCCCGCAGCCGCTGTGGGCGACACTCTATCTCGCGATTTTCTGTCTAGGGACGATTGTGAGTATGGGGCTGATTACTACTGCGATTGCCGCGCCGTTTATGTTCGCCGCGCAGCGGATGGCGTGGCTGCATCATGGCCTGATCAACGCATCCGGGTTTTTCAGTCTGGGTTTTGGTCTGTTTCTCGCTTATCACCTGGGCGTTGTCGATCACCTCTTCGGTGCGGCGCCTATGTGGACGCCGCAGTGAGCGCTAGGCTGGCTTGAACTTGATCAGTGTACGATCGGGCGTGACGTCGTCGAAAAAGACCGTCACCGGCATCCCGATCTTGACGCTCTCCGACGGCGCTTCGATATTACTCGTCATGCGGACACCCTCGTCGAGTTCGACAATCGCCAGCACGTAAGGTTTGTCGGAGAACGAGCGGGTCGAGGCGCGACGCACCGTCGTGTAGCTATACACCTTCCCCTTGCCGCTGACGGGCTGCCATTCGAGCTGCTCCGACAGGCAATGCGGACAGCGATCGCGGGGATAGTAGATGAAGGCGCGGCAACCGCCGCATCGCTGAAGCTGCAACTCATGCCGTTTGGCGGCGTCCCAGAACGGACGGCTGGTGGCCGTCGGCTTCGGCAGCGGCTTCTCGTAGGCGCTCATGATCGGCGCTCCAGGATGAGGCTGGCCTGCTCGCTCATGATGCCGCCGTTGCCGTTGACGTAAGCGAGCGTTGCGTCCTTGACTTGCCGCCCTTCGCCGCGGCCCATCAGTTGGCGGATGGCCTCGGTCACATGGCTCATCCCGCCGCCGAGCCCGGGCTGGCCGAAGGAAAGCTGGCCGCCGTGCGTGTTGCACGGAAAATCGCCGGCAAACGAAAGATCATGCTCCATCGCGAACGGGCCGCCCTGACCCTTTTTGCAGAAGCCCGCATCCTCGAGCGTCACCAGCACCGTGATCGTGTAGCAATCGTAGGGACACACCAGGTCGATGTCCTTGCGTTCGACCCCGGCCATCTTGAAAGCGGCGTCGGCGGCCGGCTTGATCGGCGAATCCGTAAGCGAAGGAGCGTAGGTGATCGAGGCGTGATTGGCGTACTCGCCGGCGCCGAGCAGCCAGATCGGCGGACGCTTCGCGCGTTTGGCGACCTCCGGCGAGGCGATAATCACGGCCGAGCCGCCGCTGCACGGACTGACGATCTCGAACAGATGGAGCGGATCGACGATCATCCGCGAGTTGAGCACGTCGTCGATCGTGATGAGTTTGTCACCGAAAGCCGCGAGCGGATTCTTGACGGCGCTTTTCCGTTGATCCACGGCGACCTTCGCCATCTGCGACGGCGTCGTGCCGTATTCATGCATATGACGATTGGCGATCATCGCGTAGCCGCAGTTCGCGCCGATATTGCCGTAAGGGGCCTCGAATTCGCGCTGGACCGAGATCACCGGAACCTTCTGGTCGCCCATTTTGTTGAGGTCGGCAACGATGCAGAGCACGGCGCTGCACATCCCGGCGTCGATCGCGGCCGCGGCCCGCCAGATCATGCCCGCGGCACTCGCCCCGCCGATATCGACGACGTTCAGCATCCGCGGGTTGATCCCCAAGACCTCAGCGAGGCTGGCCGGGTAGATCATCCCGGGATCGGCAAAGGGCATCCCGACCAGCAGTCCGTCGAGGTCGCGCTTTTCGAGTCCCGCGTCGGCCAAAACCTCGGCGGTAAGCTGGAACATCAGCTTGAGCGGCGTAACGCCGGCAGGCGGCTCTTTCCACGGTTTCAGTTCGGCGATGCCGATCGCTGCGGCCTTCCCCTTGAGGCTCATGATCCGTAAGCTCCTGAGAATTCGCGAGATTCGTTATCGAGGTAGCACAAACCGGCGGGCAGACAAAGGAGAGCGCTGACAAATGGCCTTCATCATGTGCGACGATCACAACCTCTCGGTCGAGGCCGATGGGATCGATCCGGCGGCGGCGCGCAAGCTGATGCTCACCGAACTACCGCCGAATGCGAACGCGATCGAGCGCGAGTTGCATGAGTTCGGGAAGCATCATCGCGAGTGCAATATCCGCGTGCTGGCGGATTAGCGGCGCACTGCCGCATCATCCTTCTGCCAATCCGGACTGTGTTGACCCGTGTGTGACGCGATCGTTACTATGCGCGGGCGGGGTGGAGCAGTCTGGTAGCTCGCCGGGCTCATAACCCGGAGGTCAGAGGTTCAAATCCTCTCCCCGCAACCAATCCAGTTCAGCTTTTCGTGCTGAGGTCTACGCCGAAGCGGCGGTTAATTGCGCTTCCAGCGCGTCCCGCAGAGAATTAGCTTCGCGATCGAGGTCCTTTAACAGAGGCTGAATAGCGGCACGCCCGTCGGCTCCCGCGCTGCGCTCAACCTGATCGCAGACTGCGGCCAGACGGCGCGCGCCTAGTTCACGGGACGCCCCCTTCAAGGAATGCGCGGCGTCGCGCACGGCCTTGAGGTCGCCGCGGTCGAGCGCCGCCCGGATGGTCTGCAGGCGCACGCTCAGATCGCAGACAAAGACGTTGAGCAGATTATTGACGAAGTCGGTTTCGCCGGGCCGCTGGCACTCGCGCAATTCCGCGAGTTTCTCCGGATCCAGAACTTCCATTGTCAGGATTCTCGCCATACCGGCGGCTGGGGTTGACGGGGAGACGCCGGCGCTGAGGAATCTGGCCCACTTATCGAGGGTGGCCGCAAGGTCTTCGGGAACGATCGGTTTCGAGACGTAATCGTCCATGCCCGCGGCAAGGCATTCTGCGCGATCGCCCGCGAGTGCATGTGCAGTGACCCCGATGATTATGCTGTGGCGGCCGTTGCCCTCACGGCGACGGATCTCGCGCGTCGCCGTGTACCCATCCATCTCGGGCATCTGGCAGTCCATCAGGATGATCGAGTAGGCGCGTTCTGCGAGCGCGGCGAGCGCCTCGCCGCCGTGGTTCACCGGCGTCGCGGCAAAACCGATCCGCTCGAGCATCCGTAGTTGGACCTGCTGGTTCACCGCGTTGTCCTCGACCAGCAGGATACGGATGCGCGCGCGCAGCTCGTCGGGCAACGTGCTCTTGAGTTCGCTGACGCGGCGCCGGCGCGTGCGCCCGGAGCCGCTGGCCTCGTTTCCGCTGGCGGCTTCCTCAATCGCAGCCATAGTCACATTCAAAGTGTTAAAGAGCTGCGTCTGTTTGATCGGTTTGACCAACAGGCCGCGAATCCCGGCGGGTCGTATCGAGTTTTCATCGGGACGCGCGCCGAGCGCGTACGTACCTATAAGCCGCGTCCGGGCGAGGCGGCCGTCGGCCTTGATCGCGCGGGCCAGCGTGAAGCCGTCAATCGAGGGATTCTGCATTTCGATCAGAATGATGTCATACGGATGATTTCCGGCGGCGGCGGTAGTCAGGGCGACCATGGTCTCAGCCGCGCTAGTCGAAATCTCGCAGAGGGTACCCCACCGCGTTGCCGACCAGATTAGTAATCACCTGGCACAACCGCGCCGAATCCCCGCGCAGACGAGCGGATTCCAACGCGGAATCGCGCGTTTGGGCGATTGCATCGCGCGCCTGCCGGCGATCGATCGCGTGACGAATCGAGCGCGCGGGCAGGTCGGAAGTGAACGCGCCCATCACCAGATCGTCCTCGGCGCCGAACTTCACCGCGTCGCGCTCCTGAGCGCGGTCGTCCGACGCGCTGAGCGCCACAATCGGAATCCGCGACGCGGCCTCATTCACCGAGCGTAGCGCCTCCAGACCAGGCGCGTCCGCCAGCGCGAGATCGAGCAGTACGACGTCTACCCCCGGCTGCTGCAGGCGGATCAGGCCCTCGCCCAGTTGATCAATCGATTCGAGCTCGAAGCCCTCCGCGCGGGCCATCGTCTCGCGCACGAATCGGGCCTTGGCCGCATCATCCTCGATCAGTAAGGCTCTGATTATCTGCTCAGACATAGATCGCCAGTCGATGCGCGTCTCAAGCCATCTGGTCCGGCGAATAGCCGCAGTAACCGAGGCCGCAGCGTCTGGTTGCAAACGCCGAACACATCGAGCGACGCGAGTCGGAGCAAGCTCGATGCCTGTACCAGCCGGTCTCAGTTTCTTCGGATTGGCGCTCGCAATACCGCGGTTGTGCCGAAACCTTCATCGATAAAGCAAAAATCGCGTGCGACGACCCGTGAAAAGGAATTCTTGTTTACATTCAGCCTCTCGACCGCAGCGCCAAAAGTTGGAAGCGACGCCAAGAAACTGCCGATCGCCAAGACCTTATCCAATTGAAGATCTCGTCGGCTGAAATTGCGAACCTTCATTGACACCGGCGGTGCATCGAGCCTGATTAATTCGCCCCGATGTCGCATCTGCGGACCCGCCGAGTGCGGGCTCTTGCAGTCGAGGCCCCTACGCCATAGCCTTGAATTGTGACTTCAGAGCAAATGAATGAGAGTCAGGAGCCATTTCGGGTCGAGCAACTGCGGTTCGGGCATTGGCTGATTGAACTGTTCACGGCGATCGGCATCACGGTTGGGCTCGCGCTTCTGTGGATGTGCGAGAATCTGCGCAACCAGTACTTTCGTCTGCTGGATCGCGTCAATTTCAAACCGCGCCCGCGGAGGGCGAGTGCGTTTCCGCCCGGCACTCCGGCGAAAGTGACACCACCGCGAGCGTGAGCCTCGCGCCCCGACCACAATACTGGCGACTAATCGAGACGGCTGCGCGGCTGCCCCTTATGCGAGCGCGGGCCGCGGCTGTCGGCTCGCGCCACGCGCAGTGGCTGAACCACGCGCACACGCGAGGCTGAATCTGCCGCCGGGTTCTCGTCGAGCAGACGCGCCAGATAGCCTGCAAGCTCGTCGTCGAGCACGCTAATCAATGCCTCGGTTTGCGCGGCCTGCGTGATTCTGAGAAAGCCTTCGAGGCGGCCGCCTTCATCGTGTTCTGCGATAAGTCGCGCAATCGCGCTCTGCGAGAGCGCGGCGAGCCGGGCCTCGAGCGCGCGTCGGACCCGGCCGAACAATTCAACCAATGGCGGCCGCGGCGACGGCGTACCGATGACGTAATTGCATCGCGAGCAGACAGGCGCGATTTCCGGCGACAGCGCGCCGTCCTGTGTGCAGCGCGCGACGCCGCTCGCGAGACGCGCGAACTCAATCGCCAGTTCAAGCCCTAGCGGCGGGCCGAGCGCGCGAATCCCGTTAAGTCGCGCCAGTACGGCCAGATGCCGCTCAGCATCCTCGGCAATGGTTGTCGCCGCCGCGAGTTCCGCGCGCCAGGCCTCGTGGGCGGCGCGATAGAACGGCACATAAGTCCATTTGAAGCGCTGGAAGCGCGACTCGAGGGCGTCAAGGCCGCTCGCGGCGCGGGCGCGGACCGCGGCGGCGGCGCCAATCAGCAGCAATTTGCATTCGGCTTCAAGTTTGGCGAGGGCCGGGTCGCGATGCGGATCATCTTCGAGTTCGCGATGGAGCCCCATCGCCTCGAGATACTCGCGCATTACGCGCAGGCGCGGGGTGGCGGCGGCGAGCACCGCCAGCAAATCGTAATCATCGAAGATTCGCGTCAGCTCAGCGCGTTTCTCGGCAATCGCCGCGGCGGCGATCAGCGCGGCCGGACCGGCCTCGGCGATTGCGATGAAATCGGCGAAAGTCTGTTCCTGTTCGCCGGTCAGGGTGGCGCCGGAGTGGCGCGCCGCCTGGCGCAGTCGGTCGCGGTTGCCGGTGGCGCTCTCAAGCGCCGCCGCCATCGCCGAACCCAGACGCTCGCGGGCGGCTTGCATTTCCTCGAGCTCGGCAGCCGGCATCAGAGTGGCGTCGAACCTCCGCATCGATGCCAGCGCGCCATTGAAGCGGGCAACTTCGGGAGCCGCGGCGACGCCTTCGTTAAGGCGCAGCGTCGCGTCCGCGGAATCGAAAACGATTACACCAGCGCTGCGATTGTCGAGTTCGGCCGCAACTTCTTTGATTGCTGCGAGCTGATCTGCGTTTTGATTTTGGCCGCGCCTCCGGCGGGTGGCGGAGTCTGCGACGTTCAGCCGAAGACAGGACTCGGCCGCATCTTGATTTTGGCCGCGCCTCGCAGACTCGGCCGCCCCCTGTGCTCGCTTCACTTCGTTGTGCTGGTCCGCCAACGTGAGGCGCGCAGCGAGTTGCGCGAGCGTGAGCGGCTCGCGCGGGAACATCACGTGATTGAGCGTCAAGAGCTCGACGATTTCGGCGGCCAGCGCCCGGCGCGGTGCGTCGATTGCACGGGCGGCGGCCAGCGCGAGCGCGTGGGCTGCGCTTCCACGCTCGCCCAGGCGGGTCTCGACGGCGCTGCGCACGCCCGCGACCCTCATCAGATGCGTCGGCCATATGAGCGCGTGCGGGGACGCGGCGGCGCGCGCCTCCAGCAGCACCTCGCGCGCGAGCCGCGCCGCCGGCGCGATCGCATCGGCACTGCCGCCGAGCGCGACGAGCATCTGGGCCGCCGCGGGATGGAATGGAAAGAGACTTTCGAGAGCCTGCTCTTCGGGCTGAACTGCGCCGTAGGCGTCGCGGAGATCGCCGCTCACGGCCTCGTCCAAACGGCGGGCGCGGCCGATCGCGACTGCGGCAAACTCGTCGGCCTGCGCGCCGAGCGCGAAAGCCCGAGCCTCGGCCACTGACGAAGCGGCGCGTCCGGCCGCGATAAGCGTAAAGCGCGGCCGCGCCAAGGCGCCCGCCAGACCCGCCATCGTGGTGAGGCTCGAAGCCGCCACCGCAGGGTCGAGCAGGTCAAAATCGATCGCGATGGTAACCGCTTCGACGCCCTGACGCTTGGCTTGATCAAGGACAACGCGCAAGCCCTCGGCGCCGCGCAGGTTGCGCCAGAGGGCGGCATCGGACGGGGCCCCGGTCAGCGCTTTCCCGATACGATGCGCGATCGCGCGATCGAGCTCTGCCGCGGTCTCGGCCGTTAAACTGAGTGCGAGCGTCAGGCGGCGGCCTGCGGGCATCGCCAAAGCCCCGGCGCGCGCGTTCAAGGCCGTCACGTAATTGAGAAAATGGGTCTTGCCGACGCCGGACGGTCCGCTTAACCAGATGAGCGCGCCGTGCGCGGCGGCTAACTGCTGGTTAATCGCGCTCCACGCGCCCTCGGCCGCGCGGGTCATGACAAATTCGCGCACTGCAGAGGATTCGGGCGTCTCGGCCAGTGCGATGCGGTCGGCGATCTCGCCGCTGATCGCGTACGGGTCGACCGTGTCCCGCATCCCCCTCTGAATGCGCATACATAATGTCATACGCCCGCTACGGCGCTTGCGCCATACGGGGCAATGATTTTCTGTACATGGGAGGTTTCGCAACGGTGCGTGCGTTAACAAACAGTTAGCGAATAATTGCCTAATCCGGGCAACGCTAGGCGTACCCGATAGGCGAATACGATCGGACATCGTGAGGGCAAGGCAAATCTGGAAATCGGGCTCCCGCCCGACGAATCAGCCGGCGGGGCGGCGCAGGATAACCGGATCGATCTTGCGCGGCACGAGTTGACCGTCGCCGAGCGCGCCGAGCAACTGTCCGTGTTCGACGATCGGCCGGCCGCGCAGAATCGTCATCACGGGCCAGCCGCGAACCTCCCAGCCCTCCCACGGACTGTAGTCGCTGACGTGGAAGTCCGCGCGGCTCAGGCGCTTGTGCACTTGCGGATCGATCAGACAGAGGTCGGCGTCGCTGCCGGGCGCGATCGCGCCCTTGCGCGGATAGAGGCCGAGGATGCGCGCGGCGTTGCTCGAAGTCACGTCGGCATAGCGCCGGAGCGACATCCCGCGCTTGACGACACCCTCCGTATAGACGATACCCATCCGCGCCTCGGCGCCGAGGTTGCCTCCGGTGACATCGTCAATCTGATCGCCGCGCAGCTTGACTTCGAGGGCGGTGGGAAATTCGTCGGTGGCGACGGTGGAGACGCCGTCACGCAGGAGCCCTTCCCACAGCGCCTCCTGATCGTCGGGGAACTTGAGCGAAGGATAGGTGTGGTAGCAGAAGCCGCGCGGCTGGCGATAATCGGCGGCGGAGAAACAGGCGTAGTGATGGAGGGTTTCCGCATAAATCGGCAGATTGTGGCCGCGCGCCTCGGCCACCGCCTCGACGCCTTCGCGCGCCGAGGTATGGACGAAATAAACCGCGCTGCCGGTCGCGCGCGCCATCGCAATCGTGCGGGCGAAGGCGAGTTGCTCCGAAAGCTTGCTGTGCACCAGATGAAGATTGACGCCGTGCGTCCGGCCGGCGGCGCGGAATTTCTCATAGTTGAATTGAACCAGATCCTCATCCTCGGCATGCACGACCATGATGCCGCCGTGGCGCGCCACCCGTTCCATCGCATGGCCGATGCGGCCGAAGTCGAGCTTGAACGGCATCCGCGCCGGATGCGGCGGCAGAACTTCGTTGGTGAAGACTTTAAAGCTCGGGAAACCCTCCTGGATCGCCTCCGCCATCTGCTCGAAGACGCCGAGCGGCAGCGCGCCGCCGAGCGCGATATGAAAGCTGTAATCGACGTAAGAGCGGCCCTCCCAGCGCGTGCGGCGGCGCGCCAGCGCGGTGGGAATATCGGTCCTCGGGTGAACGAAAACGAAATCCAGATGCGTCGTCACGCCGCCAAAGGCCATCCCGCGCGTATCGTCCTCGGGGCCGAGCGTGAGCAGGCGCTCATCCGGATGCATTCCAACCACGCTGGCCAGATGGGCGTGCGGCTCGATGCCGCCGGGCACGGCGATTTTGCCGATCGCGTCGATCGTGCGCACGGCCGCGGGCGGCGGCGCGGGCTCGGTCCCGGCGAGCACGATTTTTTCGCCGGCGATGCCGATCGTCCAGCGGCCCACGCCGTCGGGCGTGACGACGTCGGCGCCACGAATCAGGAGATCGAGCATATCCGGAGGTCTACCATGTGCAGGATGAAACTGCGAGAAACCGGGCGTCAGACAGTGGGTGACGTTGGCGTGCATGCCATCAGGTAGCGGAAGCGGGATTCCTTTCCTTGAACGCAGCTCGCAGACTCTTTACTCTGGCCGCGCCTCGCAGACTCGGCCGTCCCCTGTGTTCGCTCAGCGCGGGAGCGCTCCGCTGGCGACGCGAGATCCCGGCGCGCCTGAGGCCAGCCGCGATAGGGAAAGATTTCACCCTAGGCAAGGGCGCGCGCGGGGCGCAGATTGAGCCGAGGCGCCGGCGCGTCGCGCGCGGCGGGATCGCGCCTTGGACGAAGGCGCACGGGCGCGGGCTGTGCAGAGGAGGGGCGGCCAAAATTTTATCGGAGGCGGAGTCCGCGACGGGCGGGAAGAAGCATGAGTAAGCAAAGCGGGCGCGAGGCGGCCGGCGCGGCGGACGGCAAAGCGCAATTGGCCAAGGCACGCGAGGGGCAGGTGCTGTTGGGGTCGCGTTCGAGCGTGCTGGTGCGCTTGCCGCTGGCGTTGCGCCGGGAGCTGGAGCAACGGCTGGCAGACGAATCGTACTGGAGTTTGTCGGAACTCAGCGCGTGGCTCGCCACGAAGGGTTATCAGATTTCGCGCACGGCGCTGGGGCGCTACAGAAGAAGGTACCGCAAACAACTGGACGCGCTGATGAGCGCCAGCGAGCAGGCGCGAGTGATCGCGGAGTGCGCCGAGGGCGACGAGGGGCGCATGACCGAGGCGCTGTCGCGGCTGGTGCAGCAGCGGTTGTTTGACGTGCTGGTGGAATGCGCGCGGCCGCTGGAGACGCCGGATCTGGCGCGCATCGCGCGGACGATCAACGACCTCGGGCGGGCAACGATCAGTCAGCGGCGCTGGCTCACGGAGATGCAGCAGCGGCTGGAGCGGCAGCAGAGTGAAGCGGCCGCGCAGGTCGGCGCGCTGGAACGCACGGGCGGGCTGACGCGGGCGACGGCGCACGCGATGCGCAACGTGCTGCTGGGGATCGATCCGCTGGCGCCGGAGAGTGGGGAAGAGGCGGCGGCCGGCTGAGGGGAGGAGTGAGGAAGCTCGCGAGGCGTTGCGCGGGCGGCGAGCGCTCGCGGCGCGGGCGCAGATGCTCGCTCAGCGGCGGGCGTCGGGCGTCCCGGAGACGGGCGGGGCACCGCGCTTGCGGCCATTGACGGCATGCAGCTTCGCGCGTGGGGTGGAGCTTTTCGCGCTTTCGGGGCGGCGGCGCGGCGCCGGCTGCCGCCAGCGCGGGCGCGGCCATCGCGGTGTCGTGGCTCCGGGCTGGATTGGCCGCTCGAGATAACCCACCGCGAGCGCCAGCGACAGCCCGATTCCGGCAATCGCTCCGAGCGTATTGGCAGGGCCCCAGAGTGACTCTGCGGCGGCGCCGGCTGCCGCACCCAGCGTCGCGGCCAGGACCCACCAGAACTTAACCAGCCCCTGTGAGCGTTTGTCGCCAGCCATAGCCGTCTCTCCGAGTCTCCAGTCGAAGCTTACAATTTATTTTTACACTAAGTCGCAGCTTGAGAAAAACCAATTTGCGCGACGCCAGGCGAGTTACGGACGGCTGCTGGTGGATTTAGAAGAAATCGGAGCGGTAAAAAGGAGGGCCGGTCCAGGACCGGCCCTTGCGCAGAGAGCGTTGAGTGCGTGGCGGTGGCTCAAGCGGCTTTTTTCTTGCGGCCGCCGTTGCCGTTGCCGGTCGCCGCGTGATCGTCCTTGCGGACGATGAAGCGCGAGTCGAGCTGACCCATCTTCTCGACGACGCCGCCGTATTCGAGCTCGCTATAAGGGAGCATCGCGGGGCCGGAAAAGCCTTGGTTGCGAATCTCGGCGGCCTTGGCGGAGACATTGTTACGCACCCAGTCCCAGAACGGATGATCAAAGACATCGACCGGTTCGGTGAACTTGCCCTCGTGCACGCAAAACGCTGCGGCGCTGACGATGGCCGGGCCGTCGAAGAAACTGATGGTCGAATTGAGTTTGACCGGCATCAGCGGACCATGATGGCTGCCGCGCATCGTGCCCGCGACGTAATGGCCGATCCGGAAGGGCGACAGGACTTCGCCGGTGGCCGGGAAGTTGCCTTGGGTGCGGACCAGCGCGACCGGATCATCCTTGCCGGTATAAGTGCCGGCGATATTGTGCAGACGCGAGGTCGAAACCACGCAACCGATATCGCCGCTGGCGCGGCTGCGGATTGATTCGATGACGAAGCGCTCGTTGTCGCGCAGCAGACAGGCGATATCGTAGAGTTCGTCGGGCGCGTTGAGCTCAATTACGCGATCGCCCTCGGTGTGGTTCACGTCCATGATGGTGTAGGTGAAGCCCTTGGCCATCTTGGGTGAAAGCAGCAGGCCCGCGCAGTGCATCGGATCAGCGAAGGCCAGGTAGAAGGGCAGATTGTAGGCGCCGGGATCGGTCTTGTCGGCGGCGAAGAAGACGAAGGGCTCGTTGGGGCGCTCCTCGAATTCCATCTCGCAGGAGGCCGGGCCGAGGCCGCGGACGTTGCCGGAAAAGGCGTCCTTGAGGAGATCCTGGCCGGCGCCGTAGAGCCCCTGCTCGCGCGCGATCTTGGTGCCGTGCATGAAGGCGTCCCAGGCGAGTTCGTGGATCTTCGAATCGTTGACGCCGCGATCATGCGACATCAGGAGGGCGACGTCATCGCCGGTCGAACTGACATAGAGATCCATCAGGAGCTTCTTGCCGCGCTCGCGGGCAAAGGCTTCGACGCCCGCCTTGAGCTTGGCGCTTGGTTTAATGTGGCCGCCGATGGAACCGACGTCAGCTTTGATCACTGAGATGGTTGTCTTCACTCGCGCATGTCTCCGACTCGAAATTCCTTCGGGTCCGTTGTTGCCGCGATTAGCGGCGCGTTAATGTCGTTGAGCAGAACGTCCGCACTGACCCGAGCCGCATCCGCCACTGGGCCGGACGCGCGCGGGACCAACCTGATAGCCCTGGGTTTCGAGTTCGCTGGTCGAGAGCCACGCCAGCGCCGACGTGATTGGGCCGTCGCAGTTGACGCAGCAGCGCCGGGGCTGGCCGGCTTCATCGAAGCTGAGGTGAGTCAGCACGGTTTTGCCGCAGCTGTCGCAGGTCGCCGCAGGAAAAGTCGGGGAGCTGGTCAGAGATTCGGACATCTTGAGAATTCCTTATACTAGCCACGTGGCAAGTGAAAGACCAGACGGAAAGCTCCGTAATGCGCGGACGTTCTAACGTCCTCAAACAGTCAAATCGACGCTTAATTTCCTATGGAGAGAATGTTGATCGAGTCGGCGGCGGGGCAGATTGCCGCGCAGATCGACGGCGCCGCAATTCGCGCGAGCGACGGCCGCGATCATCGCCTGATAGTAACCGAGCTCAAACCCGTGCGGCCGCGCGCTGGCTGGCTCTATCTGTCCGTGGCGCTAGGCGACGCGCGCGCAACCCCGTCGCGCACGCCGCTCGCGATGGGAATTGTCAGCGGCGGCGGGCGGCTGGTGCGTCCGTGGTTCGAGCTGCGCATCTATCCCACGGTCGAATTCGATGACGGCGCAACTTTCGACGCCCGGGCGACGGGGCTCGAAGCCGCATTCATCGATCTGCTCGGCACGCTGATCCCGCCTGGCGGTCACTTGATGATCGAGTACGAGAGCCCCGGACAGAGCGCGACCCATGCCGAGCTGCTGTTGCGGGCGCCTCCGGCGGCAACTCATCTGGGCAGCCTGATGTTTCATGCGGGTTTCCGCGGCGCTTTCAAAGACTGGTACATCTCGGAGGGCGGGCATGAGGGTCCGCGCAAACTGCAGGCGAACAAATCGCCCAGCCCCGCCGCGGCGCGGGCGGCGTTGCGGACGCATCTGATGGAACTGGCAGAGTTCGTCAAGCGTCCGCTACCCCGCGACTCTAAGGATGCGGCGGTCATTCGGATCGCTCAGGCGCGGGCGCAAAAACTCCTCGGTGAGCTGCGACGAGGCTCAGGCCGGCCGCAGCGCTAAGAGCACTAGGGAACCTCTGCACAAGTGAAATTCTTCAGAGGCGCTTCGTGTTGATCCTTCGACACGGCGCGCGGTGCTTGCCAGCTCAGGATGACAAATAGGGCTTGTGCCCGGGTTCCTAGTGGAGCGCGGCTGCTGCGCGTAGCGAGCAGGCGAGTTTTGATCTTGGCCGCGAGTAGCAGACTCCGCCGCCCCCTGGAGCTGGGTCAAGATTCCGAGTCCAGCCGATCTAAAAGTGCTTTTGCATCTTTTAGATCGGCGGTATCGAAGCCCTCGGTGAACCAGTCGTAGATTGCCGCGAGCATCGTGCGCGCCTCATCACGACGACCAGTGTCGCGTAGCAATCGCGCGAGACTGGTAGTTGCGCGCAACTCCAGCGACTTTGCCTGCTGATTGACCGCGATCGCGATGGCGCGGCGAAAATCCCGTTCGCCCGTTTCGTTGAAAACAGGTTTGGAAAGGTCAGCGACTGCGGTCCGCTTCAGGCTCAACTCGGCTCTTAACCGATAAAGTTCCGCCTCATGTTCATGCTCGTCGGTGGTTTGCACAAGGCCGATTGCTTCGGCAAGTTGCGTAAGTCCATCCTCAAATCGTCCAACCACACCACAGCTTTCAGCCGCAAGCGCCAAATAGTAAAGGCGCCATAGCATTCCGCCGGTCGCGGCGTAGGCGCCCATCCCTTCGCGCATCTGGTTGAGCCCGAGTTCGTTCTGACCTTCTGCCGCCAGGGCCCAGCCTCTGAGCACGGTCGCTTCGGCCAACCAATAACTAAACCCCAGCTTGGTCGAGGCGAGGATGCTCGCCTCGGCACGAGCGCGGCAAACTTGCACCTCACGCCGGAACTGCGCCACCCGCGCGGCAAAGTTCAGGCTGCCGCTCAGGCTGAGCGGATGCGCCAGTTCTTCGGCAAGGCTTACCGCGTCCGTGATCCGGGCCAACGCCTGATCCGGATAACCGCGGTACCATAGAGCCATCGCCAGAAAGCACAAGCATCCCACTCCCGGATCCGTGCCTCCATACCGAGCGGCCTGGGCATGCAATTGCTTGCGATAGATCCCCATGCCTTCCTCGAATTCCTGACAAGCACTTGCGAATTCACCCAAATCATAGAGTGTGTAGCCCAGCGCGCGATGAGCGGTAAGCAGAAGAATCGGGTCCGCCTGCCGCCTGGCGTAATCGAGCAGCTCTCGGGCTTGAATCCTGGCGGGTTCGAGTTGCGCCGCGACAAAGAGAAACCACCACTGGCCATACCATGCGGCGAAAAGGTGGGTCGTATCGCCCAAGAGGTCGCAGAGTTCTCGCGCACGCGCAAACGTTCGTTGCACTTCCGGAGCGGCATAACCTTTGGCGGCGATAAAGGCGCGACCCAGAATAATCTGTACGGTGAGACTCCTGCTGTTGCCGCTCCGAATCCACCGGCAACAGGGCGAGCATCTCGAGCGCCTTCGTGAGATGACCAATCGCTTCAGTGTTAGCGGAGCGCTCGATTGCTCTTTGTCCCGCTCGCTGCCAATGGGAAAATGCCGCTCTGGGGAGACGTGTAGTGATGGGCCAACTCCGCGGCTACTTCAACGGCCTGCTCGCCATAGGCGCGCTCAACTCGTTCGGCGATTCGCCGATGGTAATCGGCGCGCGCGCCTTCAGTGAGACTGGCGTACAGAACGTTCTGATAGAGGGCGTGATCGAAGTGGAAGGCCGCCGCCGCGGCGCCGTCGGGCCAGGTCACCGCGCCGCGCCGCGTCACGAATTGCTCGCGTTTTGAGAGCTGCGCGCAGCGACTCTCGATTTCGCGAAGGGGCGCGTCCAGCGCGGCGGCGACCGCGGCGGCCGAGAATTCGGTCCCGGCGACGCTCGCCGCTTCGAGTACGCGTTGCTCGTCCGGCGAGAGCCGCAGCAGGTTGCGCTCGATCATCTGGCGGATATTGCGCGGCGCTTCTATCTTGTCGGCATCGGCGAGGGAGTCCTGTTCGATCAGGTAGTCAACCACGTTGACCATGAACAGGGGATTGCCTTCGCTGCGGGCATAGACCGCAGGAGCGATGTTCTCTTTGCGGGCGCTGAATCGTTGCGCGACGTACGCGGCCACGTCCATCTCGGACAGCAGTGGTAATCGCAGCTCGATAGAATGCTGATGTATCGCAAGCTCCTCCTTCATCGTACGCAGAGGATGCTCCCCGGCGAGCATCTCGACCGGTCGGTAGGTGCCGATAACCATGAGTCGGACTGCTTCGCTGCGCCGCGCGATCGCGGCAATCAAATCCAGCGTCGACGGATCGCTCCAATGCAGATCCTCAAACAAGAGCACTAGCGGCGTTTCCGCCGCGACCACTTCGAGGGCCTCGGCCATCTCACGCAGCATCCGCTGCTGCGTCGTGCCCTGCGCGAGGCTCTGCAATCTGGCGCGGTCCTCGGCGCTGACCAGGGTCGGCATCTGCGCCAGCCACGCGGGTGCGAGTTGATAGAGAATCTCGACCAGCTTTCCGCCGCCGGGGTCGCGGCAGAGCCGGGTCAGCGCTTCGAGAAGCGGCATGTAGGGCTCGCCCGCGCCGTACTGCTCGATACACTGCCCGCGGCCGACTCGCACTGCGCTGCCAGCCAGCGAATCAAGAAAAGCCCGCACCAGTGTGGTCTTGCCGATCCCCGGCTCACCCGAGACAAATACCACTCGCCGCGTCCAGTCCTGACCTGCGCGAACCAATCACCCAGCCGCACCAGCTCAAGCTCGCGGCCAACCATCGTTGAGGCAGTCGTTGGGGGCGGCGGTGCTGGGGCTGTAGGAGTGCGTCTCAGCCGCTCTCGCAGGGACCGACGCTGGGCTCGCAGCGGCCGCGGCGCCCGCGCCTCATACCGTCGGTGCGCGCGCTCGGCCAGGACTGAAACTGTTGTGAGCGCAAGCAATCCACCGCCCGCCCAGACCCAATAAGCATGCAGGAAAAAATAGAGACTGCGCAGATCCGGAACCGCCTGCCTGCTCCACAAATTGTAGAGATAACTGACTACCAGGCCAACCAGCACTGCACCGGCCCCGGCCCACAGCCGTCTTAAGTGCGGCCACATCCTCCACATGGGCCGGATAGTAATGACGCGTCGCGCAGATTACCAATCGCGCGCGGGGCGTGCGGTCGTGCGGGGATGCAGGCCTCCAGCGCCCTAGCCGGCTCGGCGAGAGCTGCGGCCGCGGCGACGAAAATAGCTGCATGCGCGTGCTTGTCGAGCGCAAGGCGCCGATGTTACGAAGGTCGGAGCCGAGCGAAAATCGGAGCTGCGAAACGATGAACGAGACGACGAAAAAACCCTTGATGCTGGCCGACGTAACGGTGCTGGATTTCACGCAGTATCTGGCCGGCCCGACGATTACGCGGCTGATGGCCGAGATGGGGGCGCAGATTATCAAGATCGAGCAGGCGCCGATGGGCGATCCGGCGCGCCTGCTGCCCGCGATCAAGCATGGCCGCAGCGGCTACTTCGTCCAGCAGAATCGCGGCAAGCAGAGCCTCTGTCTCGATTTCGCGAAGCCCGAAGCGATGGAGCTGCTGCGCGCGCTCGCCGCCAAGGTCGATATCGTCACCGAGAACTACGGCCCCGGGGTGATGGAGAAGCGCGGGCTGGATTATGCCTCGCTCAAGCAGATCAATCCGCGCCTCATCATGGCGTCGATCTCCGCGTTCGGCAAAACCGGTCCGCTGAAGCATCGCGTGGGCTACGACTTTATCGCGCAGGCCTTTTCCGGGCTGATGCACATGACCGGCGCGGCCGACGGTCCGCCGATGTTTGTCGGGATGGGGATCGCCGATCAGGGGAGCGGCGTGCATGCCTTCTCCGCGCTCGGCTACGCGCTTTACTATCGTGAAAAGACCGGCGTCGGCCAGCATATCGATATCTCGATGGTCGATGCGCTCTTCCACATGCATGAGGTCAACCTGCAGGCCTATGACCTGACCGACGGCGCGTTCGTGCCCAAGCGCATGGGGTCGCATCATGCGTTGATCTGCCCGTGCGGGGCCTTCAAAGGACCGGAAGGGTATATCGTCATTCTTGTACTCGATCGGCAGTGGCCCGCGATGGCGCGGGCGATCGAGCGGCCGGATCTGATCGACGATGTGCGCTTCGCAACGGCGGCCGATCGCGGCAAGAATCAGAAGGAACTGATCACGATCATCGAGGGCTGGATGCAGGCGCAGCCCTCAGACGCCGCGGTGCTCAAGATTTTCGAAGAGCATCGCGTGCCCTCGGCGCCGGTGATGTCGATCGTTGACGCGCTCGATCATCCGTATTTCAAGGCCCGCGAAATGGTCCGCAAGGTCAGCGATCCGATCCTCGGCGAGGTGACTATCCCGGGCTTTCCGCTCAAGTTCTCCGAGTTCCCCGAACTGCCGACTATGATCGCGCCCCTCCTTGGTCAGCACGGCGGCGAGGTGCTGAAGAAGCATCTCGGGTTGTCTGACGCCAAGGTCGCGCAGTTACACTCATCCGGCGTGCTGCACTCCGAGAAGAAATAACGATCCTCGACGCCGCTTCGCCTGACGCGGAAAACTCCTTGTCCGACAGCGAGCCGCTCCCTATCATTGCGATCATCCTCTGATGGCTGCGGTTGGTCCTATCCCAGCGCCCGCGGGCAAGCCGCAAGGCAGTTCGCTGATGGTGAATGCGTTGCGCATCGCGATGCTGGCGGTATTGCTGGGCGGATCGATTTATTTGCTCGTGGCGCACGGTGAGTGGTTTGAAAACCCGCGGCTGATGAAGACCGAAGTGCTGTCGTGGGGCGCGTGGGGTCCGATCGCCTACGTCATCCTCTACGCAGTGGGACCGTCATTTCTCTTGCCCGGCGCGGTGATGACGATCGCGGCCGGACTCGCGTTCGGCGCTTTATGGGGCGCGGTCTGGTCGCTGGTGGGAGCGAATCTGGGCGCGCTGATCGCGTTCGCCGCCGGACGCTTTCTGGGCAAATCGTTCGTCCAAGGCTTCATCGGCGAGCGCTTTCGCCACCTGATGGATCGCCTGGTTCGCAATGGCTTCTATGTGATTTTGTATTTGCGGATTGTGCCGGTAATCCCCTACAACGCGTTGAATCTGCTTGCAGGCGCGTCGCCGATCGCCTTTCGCGACTACTTTTGGGCTAGTGCGATCGGGATGATTCCGGGAACGATTCTCTTTGCGTTTCTCGGTGACGCGCTGTGGCATCCGATGTCACCGCGTTTTGCGATCGCCGTGGCGCTGATCCTGCTCTGCTTTGCCGCGGGCGAGGTCTTTCGCCGCCGCAAGCGCGTGACGATCGCAGCCTGAAGGCGACGCTCAATCGCTGCCTGAATACCGCGCCACATTAAGCTCGACGCCGCGCCGGCAACGCGCTGGGCTCAGGTGCCGGTTTGCCAGCTCGACAGGTACTTCTTCTGCTCGTCGGTGAGCGTGTCAATCTTGATGCCCATCGCGGCGAGCTTCAGGGCCGCCACTTCTTCCTCGATTGCTATCGGCACGTTGTGCACGGCGATCGGCAGCGGCTTGCTGGTCGCGACCCAATGCGAGGCCATCGCCTGGGTGGCGAAGCTCATGTCCATGACCTGCGCGGGATGACCCTCGGCGCAGGCCAGATTCACCAGCCGGCCTTGACCGAGAATATAGATGACGCGGCCGCTCTTGAGATGGTAGGCGTCCACATTGTGGGTGACGTTGCGTTCGACCTTGGCGGCGGAGTCGTTGAGATAGGCGAGGTCGATCTCGACGTCAAAGTGGCCGGAGTTGCAGAGGATCGCGCCGTGCTTCATCAGGTTGAAGTGCGTGGCGTTGAGGACCGAGTGATCGCCGGTCGCGCTGACGAAGATGTCGCCTACTTTGGCCGCGTCGACCATCGGCATCACGCGCAGCCCGTCCATCGCGGCTTCGATCGCGCGCACCGGATCAACTTCGGTGACGATGACGTCGGCGCCCAGTCCGCGCGCGCGCGACGCGATGCCGCGTCCGCAATAGCCATACCCGGCGACAACGAAAACCGAGCCGGCGATCAGCACGCCGGTCGCGCGGATGATGCCGTCGAGGGTCGATTGGCCGGTGCCGTAGCGATTATCGAATAGATGCTTGGTCTGGGCATCGTTGACGGCGACGACCGGGATTTTTAGCGCGCCGTCTTTTTGCATCGCGCGCAGCCGAATGACGCCGGTGGTGGTCTCCTCCATGCTGGCGCGAACGTTACTGGCCGCGTCCTTGAACTCGGTATGCAGGAGGCTCACGAGATCGGCGCCGTCGTCCATCGTGATGGTGGGGCGGCTCGTGAGGACGGCGCGCAGATGATTGTAGTAGGTGTCGCGATCTTCGTCGTGAATCGCGTAGCACGGGATGCCATATTCGGCGACCAGCGCGGCCGCGACGTCGTCCTGAGTCGAGAGCGGATTGCTCGCGCAGCAGATAACCTCCGCGCCGCCGGCTTTGAGCGCGCGCAGCAGATTGGCGGTCTCGCAGGTGACATGCAGGCAGGCACCCATGCGATGACCCTTAAGCGGTTGTTCCCTAGCGAAACGCTCGCGGATTAGCCGTAACACGGGCATCTGATTGTCAGCCCATTCGATGCGTTTGCGGCCGGCGGCGGCCAGGGCCAGATCGCGGACATCGTGCCCCTGATGGGAAGAATCAGGCATCGGAAGACCTCCTGCTGATAGCGCGAAAATCGATCGGCGCGGCGATGAACTTAATGATTCTGGGCGCCAAAAGCGCTGCGCAGCGCGTCCACCCGGTCGACGCGCTCCCAGGGGAAAAAGCCGTTAGCCGCGGCGCGGCCGAAATGACCGTAGGCGGCGGTCGCCTGATAGATCGGCCGGCGCAAATTGAGCGTCTTGATAATCGCGGCGGGACGGAAATCGAAGAGCTCGCGCAGGGCGGTCGAAAGCTTGTGATCGGGCACGGTGCCGGTGTCGAAGGTATCGATCAGGATCGAGACCGGTTCGGCGACGCCGATCGCGTAGGCAACCTGGATTTCGCAGCGTTTCGCGAGCCCGGCCGCGACCACGTTCTTGGCCACATAGCGCGCCATGTAGCAGGCCGAGCGATCGACCTTGGTGGGATCCTTGCCTGAAAAGGCGCCGCCGCCGTGGCGGCCATAGCCGCCGTAGCTGTCAACGATGATCTTGCGTCCGGTGAGGCCGCAATCGCCGTGGGGTCCGCCGACGACGAAGCTGCCGGTCGGATTGACGTGATAGGCGGTCGACTTGTCGAGATATTCGGCCGGGATGGTTTTTTTGATTAGCTCTTCGATGATCGCCTCGCGAATCGTTGCATGGCTGACTGCCGGGCTGTGCTGTGTGGAGACCACGACCGCGGAGACGCCCGCCGGACGGCCGTTGGCGTAGCGCACGGTGACCTGGCTTTTGCCGTCGGGGCGCAGAAAATCGAGTTTTTTCTCGCGCCGCAGCTTAGCCAGATTCTCCATCAGGCGATGCGCCAACTGGATCGGCAGCGGCATCAGCTCCTGGGTTTCGTCGCAGGCATAGCCGAACATCAGGCCCTGATCGCCCGCTCCCTGTTCCTTGTGCAACCCCTCGCCCTCGGTGACGCCCTGAGAGATGTCGGGCGATTGCGGCTCGATCGCCGTCAGCACTGCGCACATATTGCCGTCGAATCCGACCTCGAGGTTGTCGTAGCCGATCTCAACTGCGGTGCGGCGGGCGATTTTTATGAAATCCGGATTGGATTTTGAGGTGATTTCTCCGGCCAGCACGATGAGCCCGGTTTTGGTCAGGGTCTCCAGCGCGACGCGCGAGGTCGGGTCTTCGGCGAGGAGCGCGTCCAGAATGGCGTCAGAGATCTGGTCGCACATCTTGTCCGGATGCCCCTCGGCAACCGACTCGGAAGTGAACAGGAAATCATTCAACGGCATGAAGGCAAAACTCCTTGGAGTCGGGCGTGGCAAAAACCCTTTGGTGATTGGCGAAGCAACGCGGGCAAAAATCGGTCAATTATCTTTTACCGCAGCGGCGAGCGTCGTTCCGCGATCGACGGACCGGCTAGGTCGGCGCTCGAAATCAGGGTGGGGTTACATATAAGCAACGATTCACGGAGGCGTCAAGGTGAGCGGGAGGGTTGACGTAAGAATCTTAACACAGCTCGCAGACTCGCTTGCTCGTTCCGCGCGGCAACCGCGCTCCACTAGTGTAGTCAATCTTCGCCAAAACGGGCCTCGAACAGGCGCTTAATGGCCTCGAGCGCAGCGGCGGCGTCGTCGCCCTCGGCCTTTACCTTCAATCTGGAACCGATTCCGGCGCCGAGCATGATCAGGCTGGTAACGCTGCGCGCGTTGGCCTGGTGGGCGCCCTTCGACACAGTCACGCTCGCGCTGAAAGGTTTGAGCGCTTGGGTCAGGCTCGACGCGGCGCGCAGATGGAGCCCAAGCCGGTTTTTAATCTCGAGAGTTGCTTCGGCTGCGGGCATGCCGCTTCAGGATAAAGGGTTGGGCGAAGCAGGTAAACGCGGCGGGCCGCCGCGCGCAGAGCGGACACTCATGCGACCGCCGGCGCCTCGGCGCATCGACGGCTAGTGTCATGTAACCTATTTATCTACATGCGGAATCCCGAAGGGGCGGTCGAAAATAAAAGACGTTTGCAGCCGTATGATTAGAAGTTACTTACGTTACACGACACTAGCGCTAGGGTGCACCCTTGAGGTACATCGCGCCGGTAGGTTTATCGGTACCGCCGGCCGGTTCGAGCGTGACGGCGCCGGCGAGAATAACCTCACCCGGCGGCGGCATCGAGGGTACGACGGTAGCGCCGCCATTGGGGCCCGCGGTGAAGAGCGCGGCGCGAACTGGTCCGCTCTTCGCGCCGATCCACCAGAATTCGTAGGTTTTATCTGGCGGCGCGGGCGGCAGCCCGGCGACCTGAAGCAGGGACTGTCTGCGCGAGGTGCTGATCGCGACAAGGCCGGCGGCGTCGGGTGCGGGCGGCAGCGGCCCGAGCTTGATCGTACGCAGATCGGGCGCGAGCACCGCATGGATCATCTGGCGGTTGGCCGCGGCTTCCTGACGGAGGCTGATCAGCTCGCGATCGCGGGAGATGAGCTTTTCGCTCAAGCCGCGTAAGCGCTCGTCAAGTGCTGCGAGCTGAATCGCAGAGTCGTGTTGTGAGGAACTGAGTTGATTGGCGAAGTTGCCCGCGACGACCACCATCAGGAGGGCCGCGGCCGCGCCGAGTACGGCGGCAACGCGCCATCCGCGCGCGACGCCGCGGCGCCCGCCCGCATCGACTTCACGGGCCGCAGAACGTACCGGCTGGCGACTCGGATCCATGCTGCTCGACGCAGCCGATAGGGTGGGGCCGAGACGCGACTCGAGTCGGCTCCAGACGCGATCGACGGGGGACTGGCCGGGTGCGGCGGTAGCCTGGCCGGCTTCCGCGAGGGCCATCGCGGCGAGCGCTTCGCGCAGGGTGCGCAACTCGGCCTCACACTCGTCGCAGACGGTGGCGAGATGCGCGGTCAGCGCGCGCGCTTCGTCGCCGTCGAGCAGGCCGAGCGCCTCGAGCGGCAGCAGTTCTTTTACCTGATCGTGATCCATCGGAACTTATAGTTGCGGATCGTCTAGCTGCCGAAGCCTTTCAACTCCTCCTTGAGTTTGATGAGTGCGCCGCGGATGCGGCTCTTAATGGTGCCCAACGGCAGGCCGGTTCTTTCGGCGATCGCTGATTGCGACAAATCCGAATAGTAGGCGAGCTCAAGCACTGCGCGTTCGTTTTCGCCGAGTTTGCTTAGCGCCGTCATAACAAACTTGCGTCTCTCCGCGTCTTGAATCGGGAGCGAGGCGTCGTCGCTTGCCGTCAGTTCGCCGGAGCCGGTCAGCGGCTTCTGGCGGACGTTGCGCGCGCGCAAGCGGTCGATCGCACGGCTCCTCACCAAAGTCATCAGCCAGGCGCCGACTGAACCGCGGACCGGGTCGAAGGTGACCGCCTGACGCCATACCTGCCACAGGACGTCCGCGGCGATCTCCTCTGCGTCAGCCTTATCGATCAGAATGCGGTCGGCGACTGCCACGAGGGCGTGACCGTAGCGCTGATTTAGAATGCGCAAAGCCCCCTGATCGCCGGCGGCGATCGCTTGAACCAGCGCCGGATCGGATAGCGAAGTGGCGGCGGTCTTTTGCACCCGGTTCTACTTCAAGCTACGCGCCGGTCAGAGGTTCAGATTAAGCAGAAGCCGAAGGTCAGTAACTCGGTGAAGAGGACCGGAGAATTCGAGCTTTTTGCACGGCATGCCTTGCCGAAGATAATCGAAAATCAATATCGTCGAAAGTATCCGATCACAATCTACCAAGGTCCAGAAATGTCAATCGCAGAACCTGCACAAAAATGGAACGCCGATCGTTATGCCCGCAACGCGTACTTCGTGCCGGCACTAGGCCAGCCGGTGCTTGAGCTGCTGGCGCCGCGCGCGGGCGAGCGCATCCTCGATCTTGGCTGTGGCGATGGGGTCCTGACGGAAAAGATCGCCGCCGCGGGAGCGACGGTGATCGGAATCGACGCGTCGACGGAGATGATCGCCGCGGCGCGGCGGCGCGGACTCGAGGCGATGGTGATGGACGGCTTCAGCCTGAGCTTCGCGGCGGAGTTCGACGCGGTCTTCTCGAACGCCGCGATTCACTGGATGAAGGTTGATCCCGACGCGGTGATTGCCGGGGTGCGCCGTGCGCTCAAGGACGGCGGCCGCTTCGTTGCCGAGATGGGCGGGCACGGCTGCGTCGCCGCGATCACGGTGGCCATGCTCGCGGTGCTGAAACAGCGCGGGGTGCGCACGGAAAGCGTTATCCCGTGGTACTTTCCGACGGTTGACGACTATCGCGGACGGCTCGAACGTAACGGTTTCGCCGTTGACTATATCGAACTGATACCGCGTCCGACGCCGCTGCCGACCGCGATGGAGGGCTGGCTGGAGACGTTCGGCGAGCCGCTCTTCAAGCTGTTGCCCCCGGCGGAGCGAGCGGCGGCGCGCGACGAAGTGATCGCGCTGGTGCGGCCGGTGCTGTGCGACGAGCAAGGGCGCTGGACAGCCGACTATATCCGCTTGCGCTTCGCTGCTCACGTTCGGGCATGAACGGCGGGCGCTTTCAGTACGGCTTCGCAGCGCTGCCAATCAGTGCGCGCGCCACGAGCAATTTCATGACCTGAGCGGTGCCGTCGCCGATTTCGAGTCCGATGACATCGCGCATCCGCTGCTGATGAGGCAGGTCGAGGCTGAAGCCGAGATGGCCGTGCAGCAGCAGGCATTGATGAAGCACCTGCGCGGCAAGTTCGGGCGCCCACCATTTCGCGCCCGCCGCGACCCAGCCGTGAGGTTCGCCGCGATCCTTGAGCCAGAGTGCCTCGTAGCAGAGCAGCCGCGCAGCGCGGAGCTGGATCGCGGCCTCGGCGAGCGGAAAGGAAACCCCCTCGAAGCGGGCGAGACTGCCGCCGAAGGCTTCGCGCTCGGCGACGTATTTGCAGGTCTCGTCGACGCTCTGTTGTGCTGCGGCGAGACACATCAGGCCGATCAGCGCGCGGCTGAAGTCGAAACCCTGCATCACCTGGACGAACCCTGCGCCTTCGCCGCTGATGCGCGCGGTGGCAGGCACGCGCACGCCGTCGAAGAAAAGCTGGGCGCGGCCGATCGCGCGCGAACCGAGGTCGCGGAAACGATTGCGGCCGACGCCGGCCGAGTGCAGATCGACATAAAACGCGCTGACGCCATGCGCGCCCTGATCGTAGGCGCCGGTGCGGGCCAGGATGAGGGCGGTGTCGGCCCAGGAGCCCAGCGAGATCGAGGTCTTCTCGCCTGCGATGATGTAAGCGTCGCCGTCGCGCCGCGCCGCGAGCTTGACGTGCGCCGCGTCGGAACCGCCGCTGGGCTCGGTCACGGCGAGTGCCGTGACCACACTGCCGTCGCAGATCGCCGGTAAAAACTCGCGTTTCTGGCGCTCGTCGCCGCGCGACGAGATGATCGCGCCAACCAGGCCTGAGAGCAGCAGGATGTAGCCGGCGTTGATGTCGGCGCGGCCGATCTCCTCGAAGGCGATGCCGGTCGAGACGTAGTCGAGGCCTTGGCCGCCATGCGCAGGCTCGACCATCGGCGCCAACAGGCCCATCGCGCCGAGCTTGGCGACGACTTCGCGCGGGAGATCGCGATCCTGATCGCGCGAGAGGTAATGCGGGGCGAGTTCGCGCGCGGCGAAATCGGCGAGCGTGCGGCGCAACAGTTCCTGATCGGGGTTGAAGGCGAAATCCATGGTCACGCTCTTATTGCTTGAGGGGATGCCGGCGGAAAAAATCCAGCATCGCGGCAGTCCACTTGGAGGGCCAGCGGCCGTGGTTGAGCAGGCCGCGCGACATCGCGTTGAGGTTGTCCAGATCGCCGTTGGGGTCGGTCCCGCATGAAGCGTCGCAACTGGCGACAGCATGCTGCGCGCCGTCGATTATCGTATCGGTCGCGTCGACGCCGAGAGTGCGCAGTTGCCCCGCAAAGAATAGCGCGTTGGGGCACAGCCCCGCGATGTCGCAGGCGTTATGCACCTGATAAGCGGGCGACTGGGTATTGAAGATCTGGACCTCAGTATTACTCGCAGGCGGGGTCGTTACTGGCTTCTGAAAACAGCCGTCGGGGTTCATCTGGTAAGGATCGGGGGCTGAGTAGACGGCGATGGCGGCGATTTTCGGTCGGCTCAAACCGTACGCATAGGCCATAGCGGCCCCGTTCGACCATCCGGTGAGAAAGATGCGGTTCGGATCAATCTTGCCGGTAGCGGCCTCTGCGGCGATGAAGTGGTCGATCGCGGCGGCGTCAACATTTTCGGGGTAGCGGACACCGCCGGCCGTCACGTCACCATCGGGACTGAACTGACGGTACCAATTGTCCCAGCCCGGGCCGGCGCTGTCCGGCGGCGGATAATAATGGTGAGTATTGCGCCCCTCGGGTGCGAGCAGGATGAAGCCCGGCCGCGCCGGATCGTCACTGAGGTTCGCGCTGCCGCGCTGCTCGAGCAGATTGGTCATGATTTCGACGTTGTCGGCGGGAAACAACGAGGGATGCAGGTACACCACTAATGGCAGGGGTTTGACCGTGGACTGGGGCGGTTCGTAGATGCAAGCGTAGCGCGGCGTGCCGTCGCTATCGTTCCAAGGACCAATCCGCCGGCCCAACCGGCAGACGGGAACAATCGGACTGAAGACGTGCGCCGGCGGATCCCCGAAGGCGGTGCAGGTTGGGGCCGCGGCGCGCGTGCATCCAAGCCCAAGAAGGCTCGTGAGGAGGAAGATTACCGCGAACGGACAACTTGATTTAGCGATCATGGCTCGCCCCGAGAAGGTTCGGACGTCAGCGGAGACGGCAAGGTGATGGCTTGAGCGGCGGGATCAGCAGGTGTGGGCGTGTCGCTGTCCGCAGCCTCCTCGGTCTTTTGTTGAAGCTGGTTACGAATATCCTGAAGCGCAGCCGAGGACTTGAGGCCCGCGCCATGCGCGAGATTCAGACGATCGTCGGGATTCATGTTGAGCCAAATCTGGCCGGCCTCGGCATTATTGCCCCGACTCAGGGCGTCGAGAAAGCGCTGCTGCGGCGGTTCTTCGTGGTGAAAGAGTGTGCATCCAGATAACGCGAGCAGCAGCAATGTGGCAGGCGTCGCGATACGCATTGCTCGATGGTGACCGCCAGTGGGATGCGGTGCAAGCCACGCGAAGGCTGAACGCGCGGGTTGCGTTCGTCTGCGAAGAGCGTTCAAATTCCAGCGAGGAGCGCGTGACAGTGGCAGTGCTGTTCGATCCGGTCTTTTGGGGAGTGGACGTGCCGCGCGGCGATGGGCGACTGGTCGTCGTGCTGCCGGGGCTATTCGGCGGCGACCTCTACCTGGAACCGCTGCGCCTGTGGCTGCGACGCCTCGGCTATGCGCCTGTGCGCTCGACGCTGGCAATCAACGTCGGTTGTCCGCGGCGGCTGCGTGAACAGGTGGAGGCGGAAATCGTCCAGCGGATGGCGGGGACGGTGGCGCCGATTGCGCTCATCGGGCACAGTCGAGGCGGTCTTATTGCCTGGGCGATCGCGGCATCAATGCAAGGTCGGGTCTCACATCTCGCGGTCTTGGGCTCCCCAATCGGCGTCTTCCGTGATGCAGTCAGGAGCGGCGCGAACCCGGCTCCGGGCTCGCAGATGGGTGAAATTCTGGCGCGGGCGAGCACATTTGCCCGCCGCCTGCTCGATCCCGACTGCGACCTGCCGGCGTGCGGATGCGCGTTCATCGCGGACGTTCAGGGAACGCTGAATCCGGCGACGGCTCTGCTGCAGGTGGTCAGTCGCGACGATCGGGTTGTGCCGCAGCAAGCCGCCCGAACCGATGCCGGGGAAACTGTCGAAGTCGGCGGTGGTCACGCGGGGCTGGTGTACAACGCGGAAGTCTATCGCGCGCTCGGCCGTTTTCTGGCGGCGAAATAGCTGGGAAGCTCTGCTCAAAATAAACCGGTTCATTTGAGGACCGAAAAATCCGGGATTCCCTTCGACAGACTCAGGGCAGGCTTTCGCTGCGGCGATTCTTAACGCAGCTCGCGGACTCGCCTGCTCGGCCTCGTTCGCCAAGCCTCACTCCGCCTGGTGAGCCTACGCTCAGAATGACAAAAGTGACTTAGTGCCAGTGAAGTGGAACTTTATTCTGAGGGGGCGCGCCGCAGTTGCTGACCGACAGCTAGTTTTGCGGCGCGTCCCACACGGGCATTGCGGTCTCGATCACTGCGTCGAACTTGCCGTAGTCGAAAGCAAAATCACCGGCCGGCCTGCGCATCAGGGTGTCGGCGAGCCGCGCGCCCCAGATGATGTCTGAGGCCTTATAGGTATGGTGCGCATAAACCGTCTGCATGAACGCGCCGTCGATGCCGGTCATGGAGACGACGATCTCTGCGAAGGCTGCGGCCAGCGCCTGCGGGGACGCACCAAAGAGCGGACTGCCGGGCCGAATCGGATGAATCACGGTCCAGGAGTGACGAAAGGTTGAGTTGCGGTCTCGGCTCAGTTCGAGATCATAAAAGCGCCAGGTCTCCTCGCCTTCGGCGGTGACCTCGGCCCGCGCAAGAATCACATGAACCTGGGCCTCGACGATTTGATTCGCGCGGACATTAGCCATGCGGAACATCAGGCTGGTCACGCCGTCGCGTACCGAGATGACCGCGCTGCGACTGAATCTGACGCGGGCGGTGGGACGCGAGAACTTCGCGAACATCAGTCCGGTGACGAGCGCGAGCCCGGTCAATCCGGTCAATGCCTCAAAGCTCATCAAGATGCGGGCGAGCAGCGTGACGGGCGCCATTTGCCCATAACCGATGGTCGCCATGGTCTCGACGCTGAAGAAAAAAACGTCGCTGAATGAGCCGGGGCGCGCATGTTCGACTCCGCCGCCGAGATAGTAGCCCAGTGCGAAGAGCGCGTTCATGGTGAAGAATGCGGCGGCAATTTGGATCAGCAGCAACGGCCATGAAGAGGTCAGCAGATGATGATAGAACTCGCTGAAAAACGTGGAGCGGCCGACGCTATCTCGCGGACTGAAACTGTCAACGGGCACGACGCTGTCACGCTGTAGCCTGATTGCCATTGCGATAAAGCTCCCTGCGCGAAGCTGACGAAGGGGCAGCGGCCTTCGCGCTCTTTTCGTTGTGGCGTTGGTTTAGCGCGATTGTCGTGAGTCGCGCGTATCGCCCGGAAGCCCTCACGCAAGGCGTAGGGCGAGAACATCTCGGGCCGCTGCGGCGGCGTGAGCCGGGCGGAGACGCCGACTCAAGCGGCGGCTTGATGGCCCTGCAGGTCGCGCACCGTTTGCGGCACGCGCTCGCGGAGCTCCGCGAAGGACTCGGCAACGAAATCGCGCAGACACTCGACATCGGGTAGCAGGCGCGGCTCCGCGACCAGCGTAATGAAGATGCGCTGGTTGTAGCTGGTGATGACGACCCCCAGTCCCAGGTTGCCGGCGAGCGAGACCGCGGCGACGTAGCCGGCGACCTCGCAGCCTGCGAGGTACCAGGTAGTCTGGGGGCCCGGGACATTGGTCGCCATGAAGTTGATACCGGTTACGGGCGCGTTCGGGCCGGTGGGGCTGGGCTTCCAATTGATGGCGCGGACGTATTGCGCCATCGCTTCCATCTGTTGAGCGCCGGCCTGACCGAGGGCGGCGAGCATCGCGGGCGGCACAGTGCTGGCGGTCATCATGTGCTCGATGGCGTAGGGCGCGCCCGAATCTTTGATGCGCTTGGTCTCAAGCGTCAGCGCGCGGAGCCGTGCAACTACGTCGGTCGGTTCGGCCGGCGTCATCGGCATCATGATCGAGACGCGATTTTCGAGCGTGATCTCCTCGCCTGGACGACGGACATTGACCGGGCATCCAATGCGCAATTTGCCCGGCGTCTGCCATCCGTGATCTTTCAAATAGCGGGCCGCGCCTTCAGCAAGGACGGCCAGGACGACATCGTTGATCGTGCCGCCGAAGGCCGCGCGGATTGCGCGGAACTCGGCGAAGGGCAGATTCAGCCAGGCGGCCTTGCGCTCTTCGGTAACCGGACCGGCGTTCCATGGCGTGGGGACGGCGGTGGTCTGCGCGGTTTCGTTCAGCACGCGATCGGAATCAGCCTGCGCGGCCAGCGTGCGTCGCGCTACAGCGAGCGGATCCTCGATGAGTTCGCGGACATTCCGCGTCGCCGTGTCGACTTGCTTGACGACGGTATCGCGCAGGGCACGCAGATAAGCCTCGGTGGGCGTCGGCAGTTTTGCAGGCTTCCACGGTTCGCTGGGTTCGCTAATCGCGGGATGGGGCGTGAAATCGAGCGTCTTGTTGAGCAGGTCGAAGCCCGAGACGCCGTCTACGATCGCGTGATGCATTTCCCATAAGACCATCGAGTGTCCGGGTAAACCCTCGAAGAGGGTTATGCACCATAGCGGGCGCGCGCGATCGAGCAGGCGGCTGTTGTTGTAGCGCAGGATTTCCTGGACCGCCCCGGCCTCATCGAGGTCCGGCGACAGCGCACGACGCTGGACATGATTTTCGAGTTGAAAATCGGGATCATCTTCCAGCGTCGGATGGGCGATATTGAACGGCGGAAAAACCAGCCGCTGGCGGAAGCGCGGCGTCACGTGCAAGCGCCCGCGCATATGATGAAAGAGTTTGTCGAAAGACAGCTCGCCCTTGAGAAAAAAGATCAAGCCGCCATGCATCTGGCTGACGGCGGATTCCTGATAGAGAAAGGACGCGTCGTGGTCGGTAAGCCGATAACTCGGTTGATCTGCCGGCATAGCCATTGCCCCCTCTTAGGAGTATGTTCCATACAGAACGGTACCTGAGGGCAGGATGCGCCATCGGCTGAGAGCAGGTCAAGCGATGCTTCGGGCTTTCGGGCGACTGATTCGACTCTTGTCTTGACCGGTGCGCTTCTGAGAATATCGGCGCGTGCTGGCGGCGGGCGCAAATAGGAGCGCTCTGGCGCTGCGAGCGGGCAAGCAAAGGAGGACGAGATTGTGGCTTCCTCAGAAATCGGGACACCATACCCCAAAAAAGTCCGCGCGACCGACGGCAAGGAATTTACCATCCGCATGATGGAGCCGACCGACGCGGATAAGGTTGCGATTAGCGGATTCGCCGGTAAGCTCAATGAGGACGATCTGTTGTACCTCCGCACCGACATCACGGATCCGGCAATCATTGCGCAGTGGATCGCGAACATCTCGTCAGGCAACACGAGTACCTTGCTGGCGGAGGTAAACGGCGAGGTGGCGGGCTATGCCAGCGTCCATCGCGAGCAGGCGCAGTGGACGCGTTGCGTCGGCGAACTGCGGGTTAACGCGGCGCGGCAGTTTCGCGGAATCGGCCTTGGGCGCTCGTTGGTGGCGGAGGCATTCAGCCTCGGGCAGGCGCTGGGTCTCAGAAAACTCTGCGGGATGTTGACGCCGGATCAGCATGGCGCGCGCACCGCGTTCGAGCGGCTGGGTTTCCGCGTCGAAGCGGCGCTGCACGATTGGGTACAGGATCGGCGCGGGCGCCTGCGGGACATCCTGGTGCTGACCTACGACCTCGACGGTTTTACCGATCAAGCCGCTTAATTCAGATTTGATTCGATCGGTGCCGCCCCTTTTGCGAATCGGGCGTCTGACGACGGTTCGGAGAAAGGGCAACGCAGATGAACGGACTTGATGACGGAATGATAACAGCCTTAACCCACGAAATGCTCACGGTGATCGATATCGCCGGTCTGCTTGTGGATCCGGTCTTCTACGGCATAGGTCGAGCGCGCGGCGACGGTAAGCCCGTCGTTGTGATCCCAGGCTTTCTCGGCAACGATTTCTATCTGCAGGTGCTGCACAAATGGCTGAGATGCGCGGGCTACATGCCGATTGAGTCTAGCCTGAATATCAATGCCGGTTGTCCTGAGCGGGTGACCCGCCAGGTTCTGGACCATATTACGAGCCAATTGGACGGTAATTCCAGCTCAATAGCGCTGATCGGGCACAGCCGCGGCGGCGGTCTCGCATGGGCGCTCGCCAGCCATTTTCAAGAGCGAGTTTCCCATCTGGTAATGCTGGGTGCCCCCGTCACCTCGATGATGGCTTCGGTCGAAGCCGGCAAGCCGGTCACCACCCCGGTTGGACCGCCCGCTCGAACATTGATGCGCTTAAGCACGACGATTCGCCACGCGATGGATCCCGACTGCGACTTTCCGAAATGCGGGTGTCCGTTTGCTGCGAACCTGATCCGCCCGCTCAGTCCCAGCACCCAGATCCTTTCGATCTATGGCCGCGACGATTCCTTCGTTTCGAAAGAATCCCAGATCACTGAGGGCGAAATTCTCGAAGTCAACACCGGCCACCTCGGCCTGGTCTTTCATCCGGCGGTGTATCACGCGTTGGGCCGCTTCCTAGCGCGGGACTCGCGGGCTCACGCTTAACGAGACATCCAGATGCAGCTCCGGCCTGCAACGCCGCGGGCGTCAGGCCGGGACAATATGCACCTTGATCGAGCCGCTGTGCTTGTCGGCGGCGGCGCTGAAGGCTTCGTTAATCTTGTCGAGCGGAAAGCGATGCGTGACGAGCGCGGTCAGAGTGCTGGCATGATTGTGCAAGAGCTCGAGCGCGATCGCAAAGTCGGTCCGCGCGCCGTGACGGCCGTAGCAATTTGAACCGACCAGGGTAATCTCCTTGGTCGAGAAATCGAGGGCAGGAATCGTTGCCGGACCCTCGAACACGCCCAGCATCGAAACCACGCCGCCCGGCCGCACGAGGAGCACCGCGTCGCTAAGGGTCGCGGCGCGCCCGCCGACGGTCTCGATCACGCAATCGACGGGAGTCTCGCCGAGCTGCTGGCGGACGGCGTCAATGCTGTCAAAAACCCCGTCGGCGCCGAGCGCGCGGGCGGCAGCCGTCTGATGCGGATGACGCGCGAGAATGAAGATCGTGCTCGCACCCGCGGCGCGCGCCGTAAGAATGCTCATCAGCCCGATCGTTCCGGCCCCGATAATTACCACGCGCGCGCCGGACTCGATGCGGCCGCGGCGCGTGCCGCGAACGCATACCGCGAGCGGCTCGGCCAGCGCGCCCGCCGCCGGTGAGACGCCATCGGGCAGCGGATAGACGCAGGTTGCAGGCACGGTGACGAAGTCGGCGCAGCCGCCGCGGCCCTGCACGCCGATCAGCATCCGTTTGGCGCAACGGTTGTAGTCGCCGCTCTGGCAGTGGTAGCAGACGCCGCAGCTGACCAGCGGCTCGGCCGCCACCGCGAGGCCTGCGGCCAGCTCGACGCCGTCGCCGGCGCGATCGACCACGCCGCCAATCTCATGCCCGGGCAGCAGTCCCTTGGGCGACGGAAACGAGCCGCGATAGAAATGCAGATCGGTGCCGCAGATGCCCGCGGCGGCGACCCGCAGACGCACCCAGCCGGGCTTGGGCTCGGGCGCCGGCCGCTCGACCACATCGAGGCTGCCCTTATCGTTCCAGACCGCTGCTTTCATCTTCATTGTCTCCCGTTATTTTTAGTTTACACCTATACCCGTCGGCGCTATCATCCGGCCCGGAGACCAGGAGGTGCAAGCGTGGCGATATACGTGATGCTCAGCAATTTGACCGATGAAGGGCGCAAAACTCTCAAGGAGCGCCCGGAACGGCTCAAAGAAGTCAACCAGGAAATCGAGAAGATGGGCGCGCGCGTGGTCACGCAGTACGCGGTGCTCGGCGGGTACGATTTCATTAATATCGTCGAGGCGCCGAGCAACGAGGTGATCGCCCGCATTTCGGTGGAGCTCGGCTCGCGCGGCACGATCCAGTTGACCACGCTGCCCGCGATGACGATCGACGCCTTCGCGGAGATGGTCAAAGACACCAGCGCCCGCAAGTGAATATCTCAAAGTAGCGAGAGCCGTCATTTTGTAGTGATCGCCGTTTTCGTGACTCGCTGCTGGAGTGGAGGGGTAAGCGTCATGCCACTGTACGTCATGCTGAGCCGGCCCAACGCGGAAGGCCTACATAATCTTTACCAACATCCCGATCGTCTCGATGAGGTCCGGCGTGAGATCGAAGCGCTCGACGCCAAGATAATTCATCGCTACGCGCTGCCGGGCAATCTGAGCTTTCTGACCGTGGTCGAGGCCGGCAACAATCTGGAAGCCTTTCGCCTGGCGGTCGAGCGCGTGAGCGCGGGCCGGGTCAGCACCACCATCTATCCGGCGATGGACCTCGACCTGTTTTCGCGGCTGCTCACGCAGACCACTGAAACGACCGGGCCATTTCGCTGGCAGACTAGTCTCTGGGCCCGGGCGGTGCGCCGCGTGCTGCGTTACAACACGATCACGAGCACCGTGCGGAAGTACCTCAAGCCGCTCACCATTGAGGGGCGCGAAAACCTGAGCGAACTCAACGGCCCGGCGATCTTCATCGGCAACCATTCGAGCCACATGGATCTGTTCGTCCTCTTCAGTGCGCTGCCCAAGCGTTACCAGCGGCGCATCGCGTGGGGCGGCGCGGCCGATCGCTGGTTCATCAAGGGGCGCAAGGGAATTAAGAAGCAACCTTGGTATTTCGCGCTGAGCATGAACGCTTTTCCGGTGCAGCGCGGCGGCGGACGCGCGGCGCTGAGCTACGCGGAGGAGTTGCTCGATCGCGGCTGGTCGCTCGGAATTTTCCCCGAAGGCACGCGCACGACGACCGGCAAGATGGGTAAGTTCCGCCACGGCGTTTCGATCCTCGCGCTGGCCAAGGACGTGCCGGTGGTGCCGGTCTGGATGGATGGGCTGCGTGCGATGCGGCCGAAGGGCACCAAGGAGATAACCCCGGGCCCGGCGCTGGCGCGGATCGGCAAGCCGATTCGTTTCGCGCCCGGCACGACGGTCGCCGATGCAACCCACACCCTGCATCAAACAATGGTGCAGATGCGCGACGACATCGAGCGCGAGCAGCGTGCGTCGAAGTCGCAACCGATCAAAGAAGCGCGAAAGTCAGTGACCGAAACTCAAACGGCGGGGGATCGCGCCGCCTGATTTATTTTTGCGTCAGTTCAGTAAGGAGAACTTTTGAGCATGCCAATCATTCAAGCCGGCGCCATCGAGCTCAATTACGAAACCTACGGGGAGGGCGAACCGCTGCTGCTGATCATGGGTTTCGGCGCGCCGGGGGCCGCTTGGCTGCCGATTCTACCGCTACTGGCAGGCTTCAAATGCATCTATTTCGATAACCGCGGCACCGGCAAATCCGCTCAGCCCGCCGACGGTTACACCATTGCGCAGATGGCCGAAGACGCCAGCAATCTGCTCGCAGCGCTCGGCATCGCGCGAGCGAAGGTCTTCGGCATCTCGATGGGCGGCATGATCGCGCAGGAACTCACGCTGCGTCATCCGGAGCAGGTCGAAAAAGTGGTGCTCGGATGCACCACGCCGGGCGGTCCGCTCGCCGCGCGGCCGCCCGACGCGCTGGTCGATCAATTGATGGCGGGTCTCGACCTCGCCACGGCGGAAAATCCCGATCCGGCGCTCGACCTCATCATGCCGCTACTCTTTCCGGAGGATTTCATCGTCGAACATCCGGAGTTACGCAGCTTCATGGCCGCCGGGTTCAAGATGGGCGAGCCGACTCCGCGCGCGACGCTCGAACGCACGCGCGCCGGCGTGACGGATTTTGACGCCTCTGACCGCCTCAACCAGATCAAGTGTCCCGTGCTGATCGTGCACGGTGATAAGGACGTGCTGACGCTGCCCGAGAACGTTCCGATCTTCCAGGAGCGCATCCCGCACGCCGAAGTCGTGATGGTCCCGAATGCGGGCCACAGCTTCGCCGCGGTCGATCCGATCGGCATCCACAAACGCATTACAGACTGGCTGAAGAACGGCACGACGGAAGAGACCGCCGCCAATCTAACCGAGAATTAATGCCGGCAATTCACCGGAGGCGAGCAGCCGTTCAATCGCGATCGCGACGCCGTCGTCGTCGTTGCTGAGCGTGACCGCAGTGGCGCACGACTTTACGTGATTGCTCGCCTGGCCCATCGCGACTGAGCCGCCGGCGACGCGAAACATCTCGAGGTCGGCTTCGGCGTCGCCGAAGGCGAGCACCTCCGCCGGTGAAATTCCCATCTCCGCGCAAGCCAGCGCCAGCGCTGCGCCCTTGTCGGCGCCGGCTGCTGTCAGGGTCAACATGCTCTTGCGACGGCTGGAAAAGGACTCGACGAAGCGCACGCGATCTTGCCACGGCTCGCGCAGTTGCGCGAGCACTTCCGCCGCCGCCTCGGTGCCTTGAATCAATGCGATACGCGGGGCGACTCGGGTCTGTCCTGCGAGTTGCGGCACGACGATCGCCTCGGGCGGAAACAGTCCCGGGCTGGGCTGGCCTTCCATCTTGAGCAGCACGTCCTGATCGAGCGCGATGCAGGCGACGCAACGGCGCGGATCCAGAATGGCGTAAAGCTGCTGGGCGAACTCCTCGGGCATCCGCAGATCGAGCAGATCGCGATCAGCGTCGGGCCGCCGCACCTGGGCGCCGGCGCAGGCGATGAGCGGCTCGTGAGTCGCGATTTCGCGCGCCACGCGCTCGGCGAGCTGATACCAGCGGGCGGTTGCAATGATGACCCGGAGCCCGGCCGCCTCCGCCGACTTGAGCGCTGCGACACTGCGCGGCGTCAGGCGCTCGTCGGAATGGAGCAGCGTGCCATCCAGATCGACCGCGAGCGCCTTGTATGCCACTGTCGGCGCCTATTTGTCGAAGGCCCGCGTGATGCCGTAGGCTTCCATCTGGGCCTGGAACTTCGCGACATCGTGCGAGAGGATCAACAGATCATACTTGCGGCCGTCGCGATCCTTGACGTGCTCGCGCAGCAGCGCCTCGGGCTGGAAACCCATGCCCTCGAAGACCCGGCGCGCACCCTGCTGATCCACCGTCATCTGCGCGATGATCTTTTCGAGGCCGAGGCTGAGCGCGAGCGCGAAGGCCTCCTGCGTGAGAATCTGGCCGAGCCCCTTACCGCGCATCGCGGCCCCCACCAGCACCCGCAATTCGGCCACATGCGGCGACCACGAGAGCTCGCCGCGGTCCACCGTAGCGTAACCTTGGACGGCGCCCTCCCGTTCGGCGAGGACGCTGACCATGCGCCCGCGTGCGATACCGTCGAGCCACAGGTCAATTACCTCGGGCCGGGTGATGTCGCGGCGCAAGAACAGCAGATCATGCGCGGGCAGAGCGCGGGCAAAGGTTAACGCCGCCTCGCGATCGTTCGCTGTCAGATAACGCAGCGTCACCGGGCCGTCTTTGAGATTCACCGTGCGCGGGTAGTCGCGCGAAACTTTGGCCTTCCCCTTCGTGGTCATAGCGAGCGCTCCGCCAGCCATCGATCCAAAGCGGGCCAGAGCCGGCCGCTGGCATTGCGTCCCGCCATCAGGCTGACATGGCCGCCCTTCAATAGCAGGTCCTGTTTGTCGGTGCTGCCGATCGCTTCGGTCAGCACGCGGGTCGCCTCGTAGGGCGCGATATCGTCATGTTGCGCCATGATCGTCAGGCAAGGCACGCGGACATTGCGCAGATCGACCCGCTGACCGTTGAGGATCAGCTCGTTCTTGTAGAGTTTGTTGTCCCACGAGAGTTCCTTGGTGGTCTGACGGAAGCACTCGCCCGGGAACGGGATCTGGTCGGCGCCCCAGCGATCAATCAGCCGGTAGGATTTCACATACTCGTCGTTCCACATGTTGTCCCACAGCTTGATCTGGCCGGCGATCCGCTGCATCGGCTTGAGCATCTGGAACGAATTGTAGATGAACTCGCCGGGCACGTTGCCCAAAGTATCGACCAGCTTGTCGACGTCGAAGTAGCGCCGGTCGCTCCAAGTGCGAAATAGTCCCATGCCCTCATAATTGACCGGCGTCGCGGCGCAGATCAGATTTTTGAGCGGGCCGTCGGCATGCAGCGCCGCGTAGATCAACGCCAGCATCCCGCCCATGCAGTAACCGATCATTGAGACGTCGGGTTCGCCGCTGTCGCGGGCAATCTGCCGGACGCAATCGGGGATAAAGTCGAGGCAGTAGTCTTCGAGCCGCAGCCGCTTGTCCTCGGGTCGGGGTACGCCCCAGTCGATCGAATAAACGTCGTAGCCCTTCTTCAACAGAAACTCGATCAGGCTCTGCCCGGGCGCGAGATCAAAGATGTAGGAGCGGCTGACCAGCGACATCACCATCACCAACGGGACGCGATAAATTTCGTCGGCGAGCGGCCGGTAGTGATGCAGCTCCAGGGTGCCGCGCCGATGGATGACGTCTTTCGGCGTGAGGCCGACGGGCATATCGCTGGAGCGGAGAAATTCAAGCCCTTTGATACTACGCTGGATGGTGCGCTCGACTTCGTTGCGCACGACCTCGGCGATCGGGGGCGCCGTGGCGGGCGCGCTTGCGCTCATCGTGCGTCTCCGCGAGGGCCAGGCGGTCGCCTGGTGCGCGGCGGCCGCGGTCCGGAACTGTTAGTTCGCGGTGCGGCGTCCGCGGGCGCCGTCGCGCCGATCCCGGCCTCGATCACGCGCAGCCTTTCTTCGATCGCGCCAAGACGCTGGTTCAATGCGAGCACATCGTCACGCGTCGGCAGATTGAGCGACGTGAAAAAGCGCGTCATGGCGTCGTTCATATTTTTTTGCGTGTCGATTTGCAAATCGCTGAACTGACGGAGAAAGCGGCCGTAACGATCGGAACCCATCATTTCGTTGAAAAAACTGTTCAACTGGCGCTCGGACTTTTCCACCCATTCACGCCACGCTGAAAACGGATCGGAACTAGTGGCTGATTCTTTGGCCAACGTTCGTTCTCCTGATCTTTCTGTATACCTGAGAGCTAGTCGCGCTCCACGACGATGTCAAACCCGCAGCGCCATCCGCCGTGCTTACATCAGGACTATGATGCCTCGCTAATCAGAGCCGCCGTGACGAAGCGCGTGCTATGCTTGCCGAAATCTACTACTAGTTCACCGAGGGCCTCGACACCGCCGATTTGAAAAATCCCAGGGCTCGGCTCGACGAGTTGGTAACATGCGGATGCGCTGCTCGAAATGCGCGGCAGAAAATCGTGAAAGACGAAAGTTCTGTGCGCAATGCGGCACAGCCTTGAGCGTTCGATGCCCCTCCTGTCACTCCGAGAACGAGCCAGCCGAAAAGTTTTGCGGCGAGTGCGGCGCTGCCCTGAACGCGGGCAACGCTTCAGCCGCTGAGACACCGAGAGCTAGAGCGCCCGACGCCGCCGGTGAGCGGCGGCACCTGACGATTCTGTTCTGCGACCTGGTCGACTCGGTCACGCTTACAGCGCAGCTCGACCCCGAGGAGTGGCGCGCGACCGTGGCGGGCTATCAGCGCGCGGCGGCCGAGGCGATCACGCGCTTTGGCGGCGAGGTCGTGCGCTACGTCGGCGACGGCATCATGGCCTTCTTCGGCTACCCGGCGGCGCACGAGAATGACGCTGAGCGTGCGGCCCGAGCAGGCCTCACGATCCTCGACACGATCGCGCAACTCAATGAGCAGCCCGCTCACGTCAAGTTGGCGGTGAGGATCGGTATCGATTCCGGTCGCGTGGTGGTCGGCGTGGGCACTGGTCAGGCGGTCGACGCCTTCGGCGATACCGCCAATATCGCGGCGCGCGTGCAGGCGACGGCCGCGCCCGACAGCGTGGTCGTGACCGGCGAGACCCATCGGCTGATTTCGGGGCTTTTCGTGGTCGAGGAGCGCGGCGCGCAGGAGCTCAAGGGCATCGCACGGCCGGTCCAGCTTTATCGCGTGGTCCGGCCGAGCGGGATGCGCGGACGCTTCGAGGCTGCCGCAGCGGCGGGCGGACTGACTCCTTTCGTGGGGCGCGAAGAAGAGTTGCGCCTGCTGCTCAGCCGCTGGAAACGGATCTGCGAGGGCGAGGGCCAAGTCGTCAGCATCGTCGGCGAGGCCGGGATCGGCAAGTCGCGTCTGTTGCGACGCTTTCGCGAAGAGCTTGCCGCAACGTCCTATACCTGGCTCGAATGCGCGACCGCGCCGTTTTTTCAGAATACGCCCTTCTATGCGCTCGGACGTTCGAGCTTCCATTGGGAGACCAGCCAGAGCGCGGAACAGCGGCTCACTGCCCTGGAAGGTTCGCTCGCAGCGGCCGGACTCGACCCACAAGTAGCGGCGCCACTGATCGCACCGCTCCTAGAGCTGCCGATCAACGACAGGTATCCGCCACTGTCGATGACGCCAGATCAACAGCGCAAACGCCTCCTTGCGACGCTCGTCGGCTGGGCCTTCGGATTTGCCAAAGCTCACCCACTTGTAATCGCGATTGAGGATTTGCACTGGGTCGACCCTTCCACGCTGGAGTTGATCCAGCTCCTCGCCGAACAGGGTGCGACCGCGCGGCTGCTGCTCCTGTACACCGCACGGCCTGAGTTTCGGCCGTCCTGGCCCCCGCGAGCGCATCATACGCAGATCACGCTCAACCGGCTGGGCGCGGGCGATGTGCGCACGATGGTCGGTGAAGTGGCGGCGCAAAAAGCCCTGTCCGACGCGACCATCGCGACGGTAGTCGAACGCACCGGCGGGGTGCCGCTGTTCGTCGAGGAGCTGACGCGGGCGGTGCTCGAAAGCGGCGGCGACAGCGCGAGTCGTCAGATCCCGGCAACCCTGCACGACTCGCTGATGGCGCGACTCGATCGACTCGGCGCGGCCAAAGAAGTCATCCAGGTCGGAGCCGTCATCGGGAGCGACTTTTCCTACGAGTTGTTACATGCAGTCCATCCGATGGCGGAAGCTGACCTGCAAGGCGCGTTGCGCAGTCTGACCGACGCGGAACTGCTCTACGTGCGCGGGATCGCACCGGATTCGATCTACCAGTTTAAGCACGCGTTGATCCGCGACGCCGCTTACGAAGCGCTGCTCAAGAGCCGCCGCAAAGAGCTCCATCGGCTGGTGGCACAGACGATCGATGAACGATTTGCCGAGCTCCGGGAAGAACATCCAGAAGTACTCGGGCGCCACTGGGCAGAAGCGAGTGAAAACGACAAGGCAGTGAAATATTTTCAGCTTGCGGGTGCGCGGGCAGTCGAGCGCAGCGCGACGGTGGAAGCCGCGCGCCATTACCTCCACGCCCTCGAATTGCTTAGCGCATTGCCCGAGAACGTCGAGCGGCATCGCCGGGAGCTCGAGCTTCAGTTGGCGATCGGCCCTGCCTTAACCGCGGTTAAAGGCTTTGCCGCGGCGGAAACCGAGCGCGCTTACACTCGCGCACGGGAGCTTTGTACGCGACTGGGCGATTCCCTGGAGCTTTCTCCCGCCCTGTTTGGATTGTGGGTCATGTATTTGGTGCGAGGCGAGTTACACAGGGCGCATCAAGTTGCCGAAGGGCTTCTGCGGCTGGCGCAGAGCGCTCACGATCCCGAGTTACTCCTCTACGCGCAGATTGCTCTAGGACATACCTTCCTTTGGACGGGCGATTTCATTCCCGCCAGGGAGCATCTCGAAAGTGCGATCGCGATCTATGATCCTGAGCACCATCAGACGCTCGCGCTCCGCTATCTCGGGTTTGACGCTGCAGTGTATTGCCTGTCCGGCATGGCCCTGACGCTGTGGCAGCTCGGCTACCCCGACCATGCGCTCAGGAGTGGTAACGAGGCGCTCGCGTTGGCTCGAAGGCTGTCCGATCCGCAGAGTCTAGTTCTTGCCGAACGCTTTATCGGTGAGGTGCACTTATTTCGGCGGGAGGCAAGCTCCGCTCAAGAGAGCGCGGAGAGCCTGATTGCCCTAGCTGCCGAACGCGGGTTCAGCGAGTGGTTACCTCGGGCGACCACTCTGCGCGGCGGGGCTATCGCCTTACAGGGGCGCTACGAGGAAGGGATTGCGCAGATCCAGGAAGGCTTGGCCGCGCTTCGCGCGACCAGGTTTGAACTCTGGCGGCCGTCTTTTTTGTGCTTGTTGGCCGAGGCATTCGTGGAAACGGGTCGTCTCGACGATGGGTTCAACGCTTTGACGGAAGCGCAGGCTGTCGCAAACAAAAATGAAGAACGCGAGCATGAGGCTGAGATTCATCGGCTGAAAGGCGAGCTGCTGTTGAGAAGAGACCAATCCACCACCGAGGAAGCTCAGGGTTGCTTTCAGCGGGCGATTGAGGTTGCGCGCAACCAGAGCGCCAAATCACTCGAGCTGCGCGCCGCGACAAGCCTTGCGCGGCTGCTCGAGAGTCAGGGTCGTCGCGAGGAAGCGCGCACGATGCTCGCGGAGATCTACAACTGGTTCACCGAAGGCTTCGACACCCTCGATCTCAAAGAAGCCAAGGCCCTGCTCGAGGCGCTTGGTAGTTGAATGCGGCGCCGAGCCGATATGTGCCGCGATCGCTCCAGCTATCAGGAATGAAGTATGACGCGATTTAATCAACTGGTCGTGCAATGGCCCAGGCTTATCGTGCTGCTGGCGTTGCTGATCACGGCCTTCCTCGGCTATCACGCGCGGCATGTCCGCTTCGACAGTTCCGTCGATAATCTGTACGACCGGAATGATCCTGAGAAGAAGTACTACGAAGCAGTGCGCGCGCGTTTCGGCAGCGAAGACATGGATGTCATCGGGCTAGTCGCCGATAACGTCTACACCCCCGCCACGCTGGCAAAGATAAAACGCATTACCGCGGAGGTCGAGCAACTCGACGGCGTCGGACGCGTCCAAAGTCTGACCAACGTGCCCGATCCGATAGCTGATCTCGGTAATCCTCCTCGGCTCATTCCACAGATCCCAACGGACCCGGCCGCCCTTGACGCGCTGCGACGTAAAGTCGCAAGCACGCCGATCTATTTGAACGTGGTCTCACGCGACGGCAAAGGCGCAGCCATTCTGATCTTTTTCAAGGATGAGATCGGCAACGATGAAGCCGCGCAGAGCCGGTTGGACGGCCGCCTCGAGGAGATCATTGCTCATGAACGCGGCCCCGAGCGGTTGTACCTCACCGGCTCGGAGCACATCACGGTCAACTCATTGCGGCTGATGCGCCGGGACCTGCGGACTTTCACCCCGCTCAGCCTGGCCGTGATCATCGTGATCCTGGGCCTCTGCTTCCGCAACCTCCGCGGCGTGCTTTTGCCCGTGATGTCAGTCGTCTGCGGAGTCGTCTGGACGCTCGGCATCATGGTGCTCACCGGCGCCGCGATCACGATCGGCACCCTGGTGTTGCCGACCCTGCTGATCGTCATCGGCAGTACCTATTCGATTTACGTCATCGCGCAGTATGAAGACGAGGTATACAAGGGCGGAAGTGCGGAGCAAATTGCCCTGCGGACGCTGGCCCGCGTCACGGTTCCGGTCACGGTTGCCGCTTTTACCACCGTCGTCGGCTTCGCCACCCTGCTCGTCAGCCGTATCGCGACTATCCAGGCGCTCGGACTCTACGCCGCGATTGGTTTCGTCTGTCTCACTACGGTGATGCTCACGCTGATGCCTGCGATCCTTGTCCTCCTGCCTCTTCGACGCCACACGATCGCCCTCAGGGAATCGAATCGGCTGAGCGCCTGGCTGGTGCGGGTTGGGAATTTTGATCGTCAGTACCGCGTTCCGATAATGATCGCGGCGGGGTTGCTGGTCTTTCCCTGCCTGTGGGGGATAGCGCGTATTCGCGCCGATTTGAACTTCATCGAATATTTTAGAAAATCTTCACCCGTGCGGCAGGCGAATGAGATCATCGGCGAGAAAATCGGCGGCACGCAGAATTTCGATGTGATAGTAGAGAGCGGCAAGAAGGGCGGCGCGATGACTTTCGAGCTCTTTCAGCGGATCAAAGGGCTGCAAAACTATTTGGCGGTCATGCCGGGCGTCGACCAGACGCTATCGATAGTTGATTACGGCGAACTGCTCGACCGGGCGATTCAAAACAATGCGGCCGGAGCGGGGACCGCCGGCGGCGCAATCGGCAACCCATCGACCGGCTTTTGGCAGCATCCCGAGCGGTTCCCGGGAATCGCCCAGTTGGTGTACCTGAACCAGCAGCAAGGCTCCGCGAGTGCATTTGCCGCGGTACTCAGCCCGGATTCTACAGTCGCCCGGATTCTGGTGCGCACGCGTCTCAACAGTTCGAGCGATATCATGCAGGTCGCGCGGGCGATCAGGCGTTACGGCAAAGAGCATTTCCCCCCCGAAGTGAGCGTGCGCCCGACCGGCAGTCTGATTCTGCTCAACGGCGCTACCGACGACATTGTGCGCGGCCAAATCATCAGTCTCGCCTTTGCCATAGCCGTGATTTTCGTGGTCCTTTGGCTCCTATTCCTATCGATCAAGGTTGGCTTCCTTTCGCTACTGCCCAATGTTCTGGCGATCCTGCTGCTCTTTGGCGTGATGGGCATTACCGGTATCCCGCTCAACGTTGGCACCAGCGTGATTGCCTCGATCGCGATCGGCATCGCGGTCGAGGACGCCATCCGCTACCTCGCTCGTCTCAGCGATGAAACCCGCGCAACCGACGATCAGGACAAGGCGATCGCGCGCACGATCGCCACGGTCGGCAAGCCCATCATCTACGCATCGACAGCGTTGGGCTTGGGTTTCATGGTGTTCTTGTTTTCGAACTTCGTGCCTATCCAGACTTTTGGATTCCTTACCGCCCTGACAGTGCTCACTGCGCTCGTGAATGATCTGGTGCTGCTCCCGGCCCTGCTGGCTACTACACGGATCATTACTCTGTGGGATCTTCTCTACCTGAAGTTGGGCAAAGACCCTCACAAGACTATCGGGCTCTTCGATGGGCTGCGGGCTTCTCAGGCTAAAATTGTTGCACTGATGGGCGAGCTCAAAACCTTTCCGCTCGGACAGGCCATTGTCCGCCAAGGTGAAGCGGGCGACGCGATGTTCGTGCTTATCGGCGGCCGGGCCGAGGTGCGGGTCAACGCCAATGGTCAGTCGCGGGTCGTGCGGCAAGTCAATCGTGGAGATGTCTTTGGTGAGATGGGCCTGCTTCGCCATCAGGAGCGAACGGCCGACATCGTCGCGACTGAGGATGTCGAAGTCTTAGTGGTGAATGAGCGTTTCCTCGGCCGCATGCAGAAACGCTACCCACGCATCGGCGCGAAGATCTTCCTGAATATTGCGAAAACCCTCAGCGATCGCCTGGAGCAGGAGAGTATTCGCACATAAGGCGCATTTGACAGCGATTTCGAGGGCGTGGTAACCGACGCTTGGAGGATAGCTCCATGGTTTACATGACCGCGTCAGTCAAGCTTCATCACGGTAAGCTGCAGGATTTCATCGCGCTGCTTAATGACATCATCCCGATGCTCGGGAAGCACGGCTGGAAGCTGCACGGCAGTTACGCCGGCATCATTGGGCGGCTCAACACCGTCGTCGATCTCTGGGAGTTGCCCGACGCCAACGCAGTCGAAAAGGCGCTGTCGGATCCGGATTTTCAGAAATTCATCCCGCGCATCAAGGAGATCGTCGAGGACGAGACCCTCGCGGTCCTGACCAAGCTGCCGATCGGCTGAACACTAGCGGAGCGCGACTGCCGCGCGTAGCGAGCAGGCGAGTCCGCGAGCTGCGTCAAGAGTCCGATCGTGAGATCGGTCACCGGGATAGTGTTGGTTACGCGTACCGGCGCCCGCGATCGTGTGGCATGCTGAGATCGACCGGTGGTCCCTTCGGGACGATCCGGGTTGGATTGATACTCGAGTGGCTCGAGTAGTAATGCCGCTTGATCTGCGCCAGATCCACGGTCGCCGCCACGCCGGGCCATTGATAGAGCTCGCGCGCGTAGCCCCATAGGTTGGGATAGTCCGAGAGCCGGCGCAGATTGCACTTGAAGTGGTAATGATAAACCGCGTCGAAGCGCACTAACGTGGTGAAGAGCCGCCAATCAGCTTCCGTGATGCGATCGCCGATCAGATAGCGTTGACGCGCGAGGCGAGCCTCCAGTTCATCGAGCGTCGAAAACAGAATGTCGAAGGCCTCTTCGTATGCAGCCTGCGTGGTCGCAAAGCCGCATCGATAAACCCCGTTGTTGACGTTGGCGTAGACGAGCGCGTTGACCTGATCAATCTGCGCGCGCAGCGCAAGTGGATAGAGATCGAGCGTCGAGTCGCCCCAACGGTCAAACGCGCTGTTGAGCATTCGAATTATTTCCGACGACTCGTTATTCACGATCGTCGCTTGGCGCTTGTCCCACAGGATTGGCACCGTGACGCGGCCTGAGTATTGCGCGTCGGCCTTCACGTACAGCTCATATAGAAACTGTGCATGATTGATCTGATCCGGCGTCGAGTTCCGCGTGAGCGAACCCTCGGGCGCGGTGAAGGCCCAGCCGTCGGCGCCCATGAGGGGATCGACGACCGAGACCGAAATCACGTCGCCCAGCCGCTTGAGCTGGCGAAAAATCAGCGTCCGCTGGGCCCACGGACAGGCGAGCGAAACGTACAGATGATAGCGGCCAGGTTCGGCCGCGAAGCCGCCAACACCCGAGGGGCCGGGCGCGCCGTCGGGCGTCACCCAGTTGCGCAGCGAGGCGTCACGTCTGACAAACTGCCCTTGCGCGCTGGTGGGGAAGGTTTCATCGGTGTGCCACTTACCATTGACCAGCATTCCCATGATTGCGCCCTCTTTGGCGTGATTGTATTCCCTACGACCTGTGTGATGTTGACACTTCGTCGTCCTTTCGCGCCATCGGCGACCGTGCAATCGTTTGAGCTTTGCGCTAAAAGAAGCGTATCTGCGAGAGGATGATCCGATGCTCAAACTCTTCACCTTCGCCACCAGTCCGTACGCGCGCAAAGTGCAGATCGTGCTCGATTTCAAGGGCGTGCCCTACGAGCCGTGCGAGCGATGCTACTCGCTCGATCGCAAAGAGGATCTGCGCGCCGCGAGCCGCCGCGCCGAGGTGCCGGTGCTGATCCTCGATAATGGACAGACCCTGTCGGACTCGACGATCATCTGTGAATTTCTCGAACAGGTTTATCCTGATCCGCCGGTCTATCCGAAGGACGCTTACGAGCGCGCGCGGACGCGGATGATCGAGGATTTGTGCGATCGCACCTTCGACGCGATCGGTTTCGGCTACTTCTTCGGGCTGCTGCGCAAGGAAGCTGCCGAAGCCGCCGCGATGCAGGACGCGGCGCGGCGCGAATGCGGCGAGCTGATGGCAATCTTTGAGCGGGAGTT
>DATGHL010000013.1 GCA_035308025.1 Candidatus Binataceae bacterium | reverse complement strand
CTTTCCCTGCTCCTCCATCCCTGCTATCGCTTTCCATGGCGTCATCCTCCGGCACCCGCCGCCTAGCGGGTGTGAGTTGTGGCTCAACTCGCCGGATCTTGACGCCTTTTCACTTTTCCACCAACTTCCCGACACTACCAAAATGAAATGGGATTCAGGCAAAAGTCTTATAACGTGCGAACTACGTACGCGATATCTAGAAGATCGCAAACTGGAACTGAATACAGTTCTGTACATGGGCGTTCCTGAGCCTCTCCGTAAACTAGGTCGCGCGATTTATAAGCGCATCGAGAAAGCACCCCAGCCCAAAAAGGAGTATCTGTTTCTTCGCTCGAGAAACATCCATGTACCACCAGAGTTCGACGACAATTTCAATGAAGCTGTTGCAGAAGAGATCGCTTCGTATATACGAAGTGACTTGCCCCAAATCACTGCAGAAATAAAAGAAGCTGTAAAGGGTATAACCGCGAGCATCTGAGGTGATGGTATAAGCGCGCCCAGGTACTTGCTGCAGGCCAATGTTTTCACCGTCTCAGGACTCTCTTCGCATATGGGCGCGCGCTGCTGCGCCGAGGCTGCGCGTCCCTCGCAACCCGATCCGGATTGGGCGCACGAGATAGTATGCCGGGTAGAGCCATCGTGGGAGTGGGCAATAGTGCGCGTCGATTAACGTTGGCGCGAGCGCATGCAGGAGCAGGTAGCGGACCCGCTCGCCGGTCTGCTCGATGCCAACCAGCGAGCGCGTGACTGACCCGATCGTGGAATCGGCCGGTGACGCTTCGCTGCAGAACTGTGCGGCGAGCCGCGCGACCGATGAGCGGGTTTCCGCGTCTGCGCCCTGAAGCGCTCCCGCGGGAAGCTCCGCGGCAAGCAGACCGGCGGCGAGCATCAGGCCCAGATTGAGCATTCGTGCGCATCCGGTGCGCGAGGCGCGTTCGGTGAGCGTCGCCCAATCGAGTTTAACCCGGCTAGCGAAGTACGCGACATCACAAATCTGACTGAGAAGCGGCCACCCATGGCGCGAGGCGTGAACGGCGAGAAAGAGCAGATGGTCTTCCGGGGCGAGCGTCGGCACCTGCCTTTCGCCGAGCGGGACGACCGATGCGCGCTGCCAGACCGCGTCGCCACGTGGACCGAAGGGATAATAGCCCGGCGCGAGGTCCCAATGGAGATCGAGGTTGAGGTCGCCCTCGCGGGCGCGGAAATTTATCTCGACCGCATGAAAGAAATCCGATTGAAACGCCACGTGATCAAAGTAGTCGCCGGCAAAGCCCAGGCGCTCGAGCAGGTGCGCGGCGCGCGGCACGTCGGCCTTCCGCACCAGGATATCGAGGTCGGCGAAGACCCGCAGACCAGGGTCGCCATAGGCCAATTGCGCAAGTATAGGACCTTTGAACGCGAGCAGTGCGATGGCGTTGCGTGCGAATTCGCCCATCAGCTCGATCAACCGCGCCGCGAGATACTCGTTGCGCAGCTCAATCGCCACGGCAGACGTGCGAATGCGATCGCGAATCGGATGCGGCGGGTCATCGAGGGTCGCGAGGGAGCGGGCCACCAGTGGGAGCACGCCCTGCGCGCGCGCCGCCTGTTCCAGCCATGACCAATCGAAATCGACGCCCGGCGGGGCGGCCGGGCGCGTGGACTTCGGCGCGCAGCAGCGCAGCAGAAAGCTCACCTCACCGGAACGATTCGTGCGGCTGGTCACAGGTTCTTCGCACCGGCGTCTTTCGCGCGGCTCTACGGTCAGATAATAATGTCATTTGGAAATTATTTCCGGTACTGGACGGTACGATGGCGGCGGGTGGAAGGAACATGGAATTTCAGGCTAGTGCAGAGAATCCGACCGAGCGGCGGATAACCGAGCTGCTCGAACTGTTCTACCCCGTGCATTACAAAACGGGAATCGCCTTCGAGGACGCGATGCGCGGGGACAAGCTAACGCGCAAACAGACGGCGATCCTGTGGTTGATCCACTCCGAAGGCAAGGAGCAGCGGCAGATGCGCCGCAAAGAGATCGAACGCTCGCTCCAAACCTGGTTCGAGGTCAGCAGTTCGGCGATCACGAAGGCGCTGCGCGGGATGTCGCGAGCGCCGCTGAGCCTGCTGAAGATTGTCGAGGACCCCGATTCGGCGCGGGAGAAGCAGGTGGTGCTCACCGCCAAGGGCGAAAAATTCGTCGAGCTGATGATCGAAGAAGGGCGGCGCATGATTCGCCGGATGGTCGAGCAGCTTACCGACGCCGAGGTTGACGGCGGCATCCTCTATTTGCGCAAGGCCACCGACGGCTTTGAAAACGTCTTGCAGGGCACGGTGACCAAGCGCGCTGAGGCTTAATCCGCGTCGAGCCGAATCTAGCCGGGCCGGACGTACGCGAAATCCTGCGCCTGATGATTGATGCCGCGCGCGGGCGGCGCGATCCAGCTCGCAAACTCTCCAGGTTTGACCGCCGGACGCATCAACGATGCGACGAAGTCGCGTTCTGCGAGCGTCGGCAGCCATTCTGCGACACCGGCTTCCCACTCCTCGCGCGAGACCACCCGCCCCTCGGGGGTTACTGACAGGTTCGCGAATTCGCCGATTCTTCGATTAAAGCCGCGATGCGGCAGCGTGAGCACTAAATCGAATCCCGCATCTTTGATGATGCGGTTCCAGCGCCCGACCCCGCGCGCCGAGTCGGCGACGTAATCGTCGCGCAGAATCTCGTTGAGGGCGAGGATCGTCGGCTGCTCCTCTTTGAGCAGGATGCCGCCAACGTAGCGCAGGACTTCGTATTTCTGTTCACTGAGCTGATGATCGTCGATGCGATCACTCTCGCGGAAGCGCCCCTTGAGTCCGGCATTAAAATAGTTGGCGGCGTTGGTCGAAAGCTCGGAACCAAACAGGTCAAGTGAAACCGCGTAGTGGTAATTCAGGTACTTCTGAATCAGCGCCAGCTCGATGCCGCCGTATTCGCCGACGTTGGCCGTGCGATGCTGCCGCATCAGCTCGCAGGTGCGCGCGACGACCCGCGCCACCCCCATCTCGCCGACGAAGAGGTGATGCGCCTCCTCGGTCAGCATAAAGCGGCAGGTGCGCGCGAGCGGATCGAAGCCGGACTCGGCCAGGCTGGCGAGCTGATACTTGCCGTCGCGATCGGTGAAATAGGTGAACATGAAAAAGGCGAGCCAGTCGGGGGTCGGCTCGTTGAAGGCGCCGAGGATGCGCGGGCGCTCGGCGCTGCCCGAATGGCGTTGCAGCAGAGCGTCAGCTTCCTCGCGGCCGTCGCGCCCAAAATAGGCGTGCAGCAGGTAGACCATCGCCCATAGGTGGCGGGCCTCCTCGACGTTGATCTGAAAGAGGTTGCGCAGATCATAGAGCGACGGCGCGGTCGCGCCGAGATGGCGCTGCTGTTCGACCGAGGCCGGCTCGGTGTCGCCCTGCGTGACGATCAGCCGCCGCAGCATCCCGCGATACTCGCCCGGCAGATCGGTCCAGACCGGCGCGCCGCGATGGACTCCAAAACCGATCGTGCGGCCGGGTTCGGCGTCGGCGAGAAAAATCCCCCAGCGATAATCAGGCATTCGCACGTGATCGAAAATTGCCCAGCCGTCGGCGCTGGCCGAGACTGCGGTCCGCAAATAAACCTCGGCCGCCTGAAAACCGAGCGGACCGAGCTCGCGCCACCAATTCAGAAAACGCGGCTGCCACTCTTCGAGCGCGCGCTGCAGGCGGCGGTTGCCCGCCAGATTGACGTTGTTGGGGATGCGCTCGGAATAGTCAATTTGCATCAGACCCTCCGCGGGTCGAAGGTTGCGCGCCGGCCGCTGCCGTAACGCTTGAGCGCGCCGTTTTCACCGACCGCATTCGGCCGTTGAAAAAGCCAGTTCTGCCAGGCCGAGAGCCGCGCGAAGATCTTACTCTCCATGGTCTCCGGGCCGGCGAAGCGCAGCGACGCCTCCATCGCGGTCAGCGCGTCGGGCGAAAAGGCCGCGCGCTCCTCGAGCGCGACGCGAACCTCGTCATCCCAATCGATGGCGTCGGGAGCGAAACCGATCAGCTCAAGTTCCAGCGCACGTTCGGCCGCGAGCTCCTCGCCCACACGCTTCTGCAGCGCCGCGACGCGCGCGGGGTCATCGAGAAAACGGCTGGCGAGCCGCGTTAAACCGTTGCACATGGTGAGCGGCCCGAAATTCATCGGAGTCAGCAGGACGCGCGCCGCCGGCACTTCGACATCGTCGCGGATGCCGCTCAGCATATAGGCGCGATCGGCCGCGAGCGCGATCTCGAACAGACTCCCGGCGTAGCAGGAGCCTGGCTCGATCAGCGCAAAGATCGAACGCGAGCTTACTTCGAGCCGTTTCAGCGTGCGCTTGAGATAAAGCGTGATTTCGCGCGCCAGCCAGTGGCCGCGATTTTCTGACAACAGATGATCGTAGCTTTCGACCAGTCGCCCGTCGCCCTGCGTGCGAAAGAGCCACGTCCCGACCGCTGTTTCGTTGAAACGCAGATGGAGCATCGCGTCGTCGAGCTCACGCGCGAGCGCCAGCGGCCAGAAGGTGTCGTCGACCGCGTCGAGCGCCGTCGCGCCGGTGCCCGCGGCGGCGCGAGGTCCGCGAATCGTCAGAGTGGCGATTGCACGATCCCGATCGATCTCGACGATCAGGTTCGAATAAGTCAGGCCCTCCGCTTCGATTTTGCGCGTCAGCGGACACAGCCTGACGCCTGTGGCAGCGGCCGGCCGGGGCGACATCGCAGCAAACTCGCGCGCCTTGCGCTCCGCCGCGTCAGCCAGTTGGGTGCGCGGCGCGACCTCATCCACCAGCCTCCACTCGACCGCCCGCGCGCCACGGACGCCCTCTTCGGTCGTGCAGAAGAAGTCCGCGCGATCGCGCCGGACGCGGCGCTTGTCCACCAGTCGCGTCAGCCCGCCGGTGCCGGGCAGGACCGCCAGCAGCGGCACTTCGGGCAGCGAGACACTGGTCGAGCCGTCGTCGGCCATGATCAGGTAATCGGTCGCCAGCGCCAGCTCGTAACCGCCGCCGGCGCACGGGCCATTGATCAGCGCAAGGTAGCGCTGGCCCGAGTTGGCGCTCGCATCTTCGAGCGCGTTGCGCGTCTCGTTGGTGAATTTGCAAAAGTTCACCTTGAAGCCATGCTCCGACTGGGCGAGCATCCGGATGTTCGCGCCGGCGCAGAAGATCCGCTCCCGTGCCGAGGTCAGGATCACCGCGGCGACCTCGGGATGCTCGAAGCGCAGCCGCTGGCTCGCGTCGTAGAGCTCGATATCGACGCCGAGATCATAGGAGTTCAGCTTCAGCTCATAACCGGGATGAATGCCGCCGGCTTCGTCAACCGCCAGCGCGAGGGTGGCGACACGGCCGTTGCAGCTCAGCCGCCAATGACGATAGCGCTCGGGGTCGGTCTGAAAGTCGATCAACATTCTTAACGCAGCTCGGGGGGCGGCGGAGTCTGCGACGCGCGGCCAAAGTAAAGACTCGCCTGCGCGGCTCCGCTGCGCTCCGCCTAATGCATCATAGCGCAGAGCCGTCCGGATCCCACACCAGCAAGCGAATGCGGTCAGCCGGGACGCGCACGTTGACCTCGTCGCCGGCGCGCAGCCGCGAGGCTTCGCGATACGAGGTCAGCCAGGCTTCCAGCGGCAGCGGACCGTCGAGGACCACGCGCGGGCCGAGACCCTCGTGGCGGACTTCGGTGAGCCGCGCGCGGAAGCGGTTGCCAGGAACCCGCAACTCCTCTTGGTTGAGTATGACGTCGCGCGAACGAATCGCGATTCCGACGTCCGCGCTGAGCGGCGCGCGGGCAAAGACCTCGAGTTGGAGGCCGCCACGGTCGATGATCGTCCAGCGTTCGCTGCGCTCGACGACACGGACGCGAAAAAGATTCTGAAAACCGACCAGCCGCGCAACGTGCGCGGTCGCCGGATGATCGAAAACCTTGGCGGGCTCACCCGCCTGAATTATTTTTCCGTGAGCCAACACGGCGACGCGGTCACCAATCGCGGCCAGATGCGGATCATGGGTCGCGACCAGCGCGGGCAGGCCGAGGCGGCCGATCAGTGCGCGCAGCTCTTCGAGCACGCGATCGCGCGTCGCCGGGTCGAGCGCATTGGTGGGCTCGTCGAGCAGCAGCAGCTCGGGTCCTCGCGCCAGCACGCGCGCCAACGCGACCCGCTGCATCTGTCCGCCCGACAGGCTGCGCGGATCGCGTTCGGCAAGATCGGCGAGGCCCACGAGCTCCAGTAGCTGAAGAGCGCGGCTGCGCCGGGCCTTGCGGCGGCCATCGATCGCGAAGGCGACGTTGCCCCAAACCGGCAGATGCGGAAAGAGCGCGTAGCCTTGCGGGAGGTAGCCGATGGGCCGCCGATGCGCCGGCAGCCCGCCATACGGCATCCCTTCGGCTGCGATCAAGCCCGCGAGCGCCTTCAGCAACGTGGTCTTGCCCGCGCCACTGGAGCCGAGCAGCACCGTAAACCCGGTGACTTCGAGCGCGGCTTCAATCGCGAGCGGTTTTTCGATCCGGTAATCGACCTTCATAGCGCCGCTTCGATTCTGGCGAGATTGCGCCGCGAGGCAATCCCGAGAATCAGCGGCAGTGGCAGCGCCACCATGAAGAACAACCAGAGCAGGGGGTAGACGGCGCTCAGTCCAAGGTCCTGCAGGTTCACCCACAGCTTGACCGGGATGCCCTGGGGAAAATAGGCGATTATCAGCACTATGCCGAACTCACCGAGCGCGCGTACCCACGCGATCGCGATCCCGACGCCGACCCCGAGCCGCGCCAACGGCATCGTCACGCGCCAAAAAGTCTGCCACGGCGTCCGCCCCAGCGTCAGCGACAGCTGCTCGAGATTCGGATCGACGCTCTCGAAGGCCGCGCGTGCTGCGATTATGAAGTAGGGCGCGGCCGCATACACCTGGGCCAGCACGAAGGCCGCCGGCGTGTTGGTCAGCTCAACCCCCAACTGATGCGCGGCGTCGCCCGCCCATCCGTATGGGCCGTAGAAGAGCGCGAGCAGAATACCCATCGCGAGCGGCGGCGTCAGCAGTGGCAGCAGGATGAGCGCCTCGCCGATCCACTTGCCACGGAAGTCATGACGCGCCATCCAATAGGCGAGCGGCGTACCGCCGATGACGATTAGTACCAGCGCCGCGAGCGTGTAAGTCACCGAGACCCGCAGGGCGTCGAGGTCGCCGGCCGCGGGACGCAGATGGAGCCACGGCGTCATCCAGGCAAAGGCAATGAACGGCGCCGTCAGGAGCGCGAGCACGCCGATCGCCGCGGCGGCGAGCAACTCGCGTCTCATTTGAGCGTGGCGGCAGCGGTCGCGTCATAACCGCTCCCGCCCAGCATCTGCTGACCGCGCGGGCCGTGCATGAAATCGACGAAAGCTGCGGCCAGCTCCGGATGCTCCGCGTTGGTCAGAACCGCCGCGTAAAAAACCAGCGGCTCAGGCTTGGCCGTGATCGGTTTACCGTCCGGCCCGGTGATCGCGAAGCCCGCCTTGCTGTACCAACTATCGAAGAAGGCCGGATCAGCGAGATTAATTTCGCGCGGCAACGCGATGTAGGGGAGATGCTGCGACTTGATCGCCGAGAGATAGCCGACGGTGGCGTCGATCTGCCCGCTTGCCAGCCGCGTCAGGATTGACGGCTCGGTGAAGATCTGCGCCGGGTTGCGCGGCTCGCCGAGAATCTGTTTTTCGAGGCCGGCGGCTGAATAATATTTCTCGGCAAGCTTGAAGGTGAAGATAACGTTGCGCCCCTGCGGGTCGGTTGCAGGATCGGTCCGGCCGAAACGCAAACCGGTTGACCCAAGGACCTTGTACCAGGGTTGGCCTGAGGCCGATCCGGCCGCGGCGAAGGCGTTGGCAAACTGGCTCTTTGGTCCGTATGCCAGCACCATCTGGGTGCTGGCGACGGGAATCGCTTCCTTGATCAGGCCGTTCTTGAGCAGGATGCGCATCGGGCCCGGCGTGATCGAAACGAAGACGTCGGCGCGCAGTTGCTTGGCCTCGAGCAGATGCGCCAGCGCGTAAGCCGCCTGGCCGATCCCTTGGTAGTCCGCGGCGTGCACCATGGCGAATTCGGGGCCGATCTTTTGATCCATCACCGCGCCCATCGAACCGGCGTAGGCGACACGGATAGTCGGGGCATCGGCAGCGAGCGCGCTGCCCGTCTCGCCTGCCGGCACGAGCATCAGCGCGGCGACAGCGGCCGCGGCCAGTAGCCCGATTTTCGTCGCGCCGCGAACCTGTTCCCTTTTTGCCATCGCAAAGACTCCGTTGGAGCGCCAAGTTATTAGACTTAAACGACTCGGCCTTCTATGCCATGCTGTAATATATCTGACAAGTATGATGGCCGGACAAATCGAGGAGAGACTGCGTGCGCTGCGGAACGCGCGCAAACTGAGCCAGGTCGAACTAGCGCGCCGCGTGCGGATTTCGCGCCAGGCGCTGGGCGCAATTGAAAGCGGTCTCTATCAGCCCGGAGTCGCCGTCGCGATCCGGCTGGCGCAGGAGCTTGGCGAGTCGGTCGAGAGCCTGTTCGGCGACGCCGACGACAACCGTCCGCTAATTGCCCAGTGCGCGGCAGCCGAAGCCCGCGCCCCGCATACGCGCGTCGCGCTGGCCCGTCTGGGCGGCCGCCTCGTCGCGATGGCGGTGCCCGCGAGCGCGCTCGCGCTCCATCCCGCCGGCGGTCTCGTGACGCAGAGTCTGCGCGGCAAGCGCGTCGAAGTCGCGGCCCTGCGCTCCTCGGCGGAGATCGATTTGACCGTGGTGATCGCCGGCTGCGACCCGGCCGTCGCCCTGCTGGGCGATTATCTTGCGCGCCGCCAACCACGAATCGAGGTCGCCGCGCTCGCGCAATCGAGCCGCGACGCGTTGACGACTGCGGCGAGCGGCGGCGCGCACGCCGCCGGGGTTCATCTGCGCGACCCCGGATCCGATGACTACAATATCGCCGCGGCGCGCCGAGCCTTCGCCGCCAAGCCCTTTCGCGTCGTCAACTTCGCCCGCTGGGAGCTCGGGCTGGCGTCGCGGCCGTCGGGTCCGCGCATCGACCGCCTCGAGCAGCTCACTCACAAGGGGACGCGGCTGATCAATCGCGAGCGTGGCGCCGGCGCACGTGCAGCGCTCGACGAGGCGCTGGCGGGCGACGGCCTCAAACCCGCTGATATCACCGGCTATGATCGGTTTGCCGCAGGCCATCTCGAAGTCGCCGCCGCCATCGCTGAGGGCTCCGCTGACGCCGGCGTGACCCTGCGCTTCGCTGCCGAGGTCCTCGGCCTCGCCTTTCAACCCTGGCGCGAGGAGCGCTATGATTTGATTATCCCCGCGGCCGAATTCGACTCCGCGCCGGTGCGCGGCCTGCTCGACGCGCTCAATTCGGCCCGGCTCGCACGCGAGATAACTGCGCTGTGCGCCTACGACACGTCGCAGATGGGCCGCGTCGACGCGCCCTTCGCGTAGGCCCGCCGATATGGTAGTTAGTCGAAAGTTTCCGCTCATAACCGTGAGATCCAGACAGGAGGGTAATTCCAATGGCTGCAGCACCCCAGGTTGAGAGCGCCGCAAAGGGCGCCAAAAATTCCGCCGCGCTGGCCTTTTTGCGCGGACCCAAGCAACTGCTGATCGGCGGCAAATGGCGGCCGGCCAAATCCGGCAAGACCTTCGAGACCGTCAATCCGGCCAACGAAGAAGTCCTCGCGTTGATCGCCGAGGGCGACAAGGCCGACGTTGACGAGGCCGTCAAGGCCGCGCGCAAGGCCTTCGACGAGGGCGCCTGGCCCGCGATGGGACCCCATCAGCGCGCCCGCCTGATGTTCAAAATCGCCGAGCTGATCGACGAGCACGCCGAGGAGCTCGCCGAACTCGAAACCCTCGACAATGGCAAGCCGCTGACCTTCGCGCGCGCCTTCGACGTTCCGGCCGCGGCGGAGACCTTCCGCTACTATGGCGGCTGGGTGACCAAACTCTACGGCGAGACCAACCCCTCCGATCCGGCCTTCTTCAACTATACGCTGCGCGAACCGGTCGGCGTCTGCGGGCAGATCATCCCGTGGAACTTTCCGCTGCTGATGGCCGCGTGGAAGCTCGGCCCGGCGCTCGCCTGCGGCAACACGGTAATCCTCAAACCGGCCGAGCAGACCCCGCTCACCGCGCTCCGATTGGGCGAGCTGATCACCGAGGCCGGACTGCCCGACGGCGTCCTCAATATCGTCACCGGCTTCGGCCCCGGCGCCGGCAGCTCGATCGCCGAGCATCCGAACGTGGACAAAGTCGCCTTCACCGGTTCGACCGAAGTCGGCAAGATCATCCTCAAAGCCTCCGCCGGCAATCTCAAGAAAGTCTCGCTCGAACTCGGCGGCAAAGCCCCGAATATCATCTTCCCCGACGCCGACCTGTCGCAGGCGGTGCCGACCTCGATGATGGGTGTGTACTTCAACTCGGGCCAGGTCTGCTGCGCCGGCACCCGCATCTTTGTGCAGCGCGACAAATATGACGAGGTCGTCGATCAGCTCACGGCCTTCAGCAAGAGCGTCACCGCCGGCGACCCCTTCAATCAGGGCACGATGATGGGTCCGGTGGTCTCGCAGGAGCAGTTCGAGCGGGTCAAGGGCTATCTCGCGGTCGGCAAAAAAGAAGGCGCCAAGGTCTCGTCGGGCGGCGAGACGCCTGCGGGCAAAGGCTACTTCGTCCAGCCCACGCTCTTCAGCGGCGTCAACAACGACATGCGGATCGCGCGCGAGGAGATCTTCGGACCGGTCGCATCGGCGATTCCCTTCAAAGACGAAAACGACGCGGTCTTTCAGGGCAACGACACCGAGTACGGCCTCTCTGCCGCGGTCTGGACGCGCGACATCAGCCGCGCGCACAAGGTCGCACGCTCGCTCAAGGCCGGCACGGTTTGGGTGAACTGCTACAACCAGCTCGATCCGATCTCGCCCTTCGGCGGCTACAAGCAGTCGGGCTTCGGCCGCGAACTCGGCCGCTACGCGATCGATCTCTACACGCAGATCAAATCGGTCTGGATGAAGCTGTAATCGTTCGATCTTACAGGCTGTGAAAACAGGCGGCGGGCATCTTGCGATGTCCGCCGCTTTTTCGTCAGTTAACGCAGCTGCACAAGCTCTGCTCAGCGATCCTGAGCCAGTCTTCGAGGCGAAGAGTCTGCTCTGACGCTGAAAAAAGCGATGGTGCGCGGAGCGGGACTTGAACCCGCACGGTATTTCTACCACGAGCCCCTCAAACTCGCGTGTCTGCCATTCCACCACCCGCGCACACAGCAGAAATAACAACGAAAGATCGCCGAGGATGCGATCTGCGGCCTGGTCTCGCCCGCTCCGCTATTTATGTCCGCTCGGTGTCGAGGGCGCCGCCGGATGATTCGCGGCCGGGGCGCCGCTAACCGGCGGCTGCGCAGGGGCTGCCGCCTTGGTAGCCGGCGCGGCCGGCAGCGTCACGTGGCCGCCCTCGAAGATACTGCCGGTGGCCCGCCGCGTCGAGGCGTACGCGAGGACGAGCGAAGTCGCGAAAAAGATGATTGCGCATCCCCACGTAATCTTGGTGAGCAGGTTACCTGCGCCACTCGCGCCAAAAACCGTCTGACTCGACCCGCCGAAAACCGCACCGACGTCGGCGCCCTTGCCCTGCTGGAGCAGCACGACGGTCACCAACGTCAGACACACGAAAATATGGATCACGACTACAAGAGCGATCATTTAATTATTCTGCCGGTCAGTTCGCGGCTGGCATCACCCTGCCGCTGACGACCCGCCTCTTACAATCTGGGCGAACGACCCGGCCTTCAAGCTTGCCCCGCCGACCAAAGCCCCGTCAATATCGGGCTTTGCCATGAGAGAGTCAACATTCTCCGCGGTGACGCTGCCGCCGTAGAGGATCCGGATCGTGTCCGCGGCTGGCCGCGAGAAGTGGTCGGCCAGCGCTTCGCGGATCGCGGCATGCACCAGTTGAGCCTGCTCGGGGGTTGCGGTGCGTCCGGTCCCGATCGCCCAGACCGGCTCGTAGGCGACGACCACGCGCTCGGCGCTCTCGGCTTTCAACCCGGCCAGGCCGGCTTGCATCTGCCGCAACACCACCTCGAGCGTGCGGCCGCCGTCGCGCTCTTCCAGCGTCTCACCGACGCAAAGAATCGCCGTGAAGCGGTTCGCAATCGCGCCCGCGACCCGCTTGCCCACCAGCTCGTCGCTCTCGGCAAAGATATGCCGGCGCTCCGAGTGACCCAGGATTACGTGCGTGACGCCAAACGCCTTGAGCATCGCGGGCGCGACTTCGCCGGTGAACGCGCCCTTATTCTCGAAGTGCGCGTTCTGCGCGCCGAGGAGTATTGACGATCCGGCCAGCGCTTGCGCGACCGCCGGAATCGTCAGAAAGGGCGGCGCGACCAGCACTTCACGATCGCGCGCAAGGTTCGCGGCGTCGCGGTCGATTTCGGCGCGCAGCTCCGCAATCAGCGCGCGCCCCTCGGTCGGGCCGAGATTCATCTTCCAGTTACCCGCAATGAGTTTCTTGCGCATAGGTTCCTGCCTGTCTTCAGGCTTCGAGCGCCTTGACGCCCGGGAGTTCGCGGCCTTCGAGGTATTCAAGGGTCGCGCCGCCGCCGGTCGAGATATGGGTGAAGTTCGCGGCCCACGGCTGTCCGGCAACCGCCGCCGCGGTGTCGCCGCCGCCGATCAGGCTCGTCGCCCCGGTCATCCCGGCGATCGCCTCGCCGACCGCGAGCGTGCCGGCGGCAAAGGCGGGAATCTCGAAGAAGCCGAGCGGCCCGTTCCAGACGATCGTGTGCGCCCCGCGCAGGCGCTCGACGAACTCCGCGATTGTGCGCGGACCGATATCCAAACCCATTCGATCGCCGGGGATTTGTTCGACGATTTCCGCGCTCGCGGCAGCGTCCGGAGCCTCCGCTACGATGTGATCCGACGGCAGCACCAACGCCACCCCACTTTTCTCTGCCAGCGCCAGCAACTCGCGCGCGAGCTCGAGCTTGTCCTCTTCGACCCGCGACTTGCCGATCGGCAGACCCTGCGCCTGGAGGAACGTATAGGCCATCGCGCCGCCGATAAGGAGAGCGTCAACCTTGGTCAGTAGAGTGCGGATTACCGCGATTTTGTCCGAGACCTTCGCCCCGCCGAGAATCGCGATATAAGGACGCGCCGGATTTTCCGTGACCGCGCGCAACGCCTCGAGCTCGCGGATCATCAGGAAGCCCGCCGCGCGCTCGCGGATAAACCGGGCTACGCCCACCGTCGAGGCGTGGGCGCGATGCGCCGCGCCAAAAGCGTCATCGATATACACGCTCTTGCCCCGCGCGAGTTCGTGAGAGAAGTCGCGATCGTTGGCCTCCTCCTCAGGATGGAACCGCAGGTTCTCGAGCAGCAACGCGCTGCCTCCGGTGAGATCCGCGATCATCCGCCCGGTAATCTCGCCGATACAGTCCGGCGCCAGCGCGACCTTTTTCCCGAGCGCGCCGCTCAGATACTCGGCAACCGGCTTGAGACTCAACTCAGGTGTCCGTTCCTTCGGACGCCCCAGATGCGAGCAGAGCACGGCCGCTCCGCCCTGCTCCAGAACATAACGAATGGTCGCCAGGCTCGCATCGATGCGCGCGGGATCGGTGATGCGTCCGCCTTCGAGGGGCACATTGAAATCGCATCGCACCAGGACCTTGCGCCCGTCGAGCTTCAGACTCGTCAGCGGAGTGGCGGCCATTGTCGTCGTCCGAAATTGTCTGTCACCGATCGCTCCACGCGGATCAAAGTTGGCGGATCAGAGTCGCGCGGCGACGAACGCCGTGATGTCCGCGAGCCGGTTCGAGTAGCCCCATTCGTTGTCGTACCAGGAGAAAATCTTGACCAGCCGCTTGCCCAGCACCTTGGTCAGGGGCGCGTCAAAGATCGACGAGTGCGGGTTGTTGTTGAAATCGAGCGACACCAACGGCTCCTCGCTGTACTGCAGAATCCCCTTGAGCTCGCCCTCAGCGGCTTTCTTCATCGCGGCGTTAACGCTCTTGTCGTCGCAGTCGCGCTCAACCGCGGCCGTCAGATCAACCACCGAAACATTCGCCGTCGGTACGCGGATCGCGATGCCGTCGAGTTTGCCGTTGAGCGCGGGCAGCACCAGCCCGATCGCCTTGGCCGCCCCGGTCGACGTCGGGATCATCGAGAGCCCGGCCGCGCGCGCCCGCCGCAGATCTTTATGCGGACCGTCCTGCAGCATCTGATCCGATGTATAGCTGTGCACGGTGGTCATCAGGCCGTTCACGATGCCGTAGTTTTCGTGCAGCACCTTGGCGATCGGCGCGAGGCAGTTAGTCGTACACGACGCATTCGAGATGACGTCGTGCTTCTTGACGTCGTAGGCCTCCTGGTTGACGCCGAGGCAGAGCGTGACGTCGACGCCATCGGCCGGCGCGCTGATCACCACCTTGCGCGCCCCGGCGCTCAGATGGAGTGCCGCCTTGTCGCGCGCCGTGAAGAGCCCGGTGGATTCCACCACCACCTGCACCCCGAGCTCCTTCCACGGCAGCTTCGCGGGATCGCGCTCGGCGATGACGCGCAGTGCGTGGCCGTCCAGCATGATCTGCCCGCCTTCGACCTTAACCTGATGGGGCAGCGGACCGTGGATCGAATCGTATTTGAGCAGATGGGCGAGGGTTGGCGCGTCGGTAATGTCGTTGACCGCGACGACCTCGAGGTCTTTCTTTTCCAAGGCCGCCCGATAGAACATACGGCCGATCCGGCCGAAGCCGTTGATGCCAATTTTGATCGCCACGAATTGAGTCCTCCCCGCGCCAGCGCCGACGCAATCAGCTTTGCCGATAAATTACCATAAGTCACAAACTGAACCAGCACCAAGCCATCACGGTTCTATCTGAAACACGGGACCGCCATCACTAGGGCGCTTGACCTGCTGCGGAGCGCCGTGCGATTAGCCGAAGCGGAGGACCTCATTATGCGGCGCGATATCGAGATTCAGGCGGAAGGAGCCACGCTCCGCGGATGGCTGTTTACTCCCGAGCGCAGCGCCGGGCCGGCGCCCGTCGTCGTGATGGCGCACGGCTTCTCGGCCGTCAAGGAGATGTATCTGGATCGCTACGCCGAGGTTTTCAGCACTGCCGGAATCGCCGCACTGGTCTTCGACAATCGCAATTTTGGCGCGAGCAGCAGCGAGCCCCGATATGAAATCGACCCGTGGCAGCAGGTGCGCGATTATCGCCACGCGATCACCTGGGTGCGGACGCAACCCGGGATCGATCGCGAGCGCGTCGGCGTCTGGGGATCGAGCTACAGCGGCGGCCACGTCCTGGTGCTGGGCGCGATCGACCGGCGCGTCAAGTGCGTGGTCTCGCAAGTCGCGCTCGTCAGCGGCTCGCGCAATTTGAAGCGTTTGGTGCGCGCCGACATGTTCGCGAGTCTGCGCGAGCAGTTCGACGCCGATCGCGAAGCCCGTCTCGGCGGCGCCGCACCCATGATGATCCCGGTCGTCAGCGAAGACCCCATGGGTCCGGCGGCCCTGCCGACCGCTGACTCCTGGAGCTGGTTCACCGCGACCGGCAAGAGCCGCGCGCCGTCGTGGCGCAACGAGGTCACCCTGCGCACCGTCGAGATGCTCGGCGAGTACGAACCCGGCTCGTACGTCGAGCGCATCAGCCCGACGCCGCTGCTGATGATCATTGCCGACGGCGACCATCTGGCCGTCGCCGACGAAGCTTTCGCCGCCTACCATCGCGCGCTTGAGCCCAAAAAGCTGCTCGTGCTCAAGGGCGGCCACTTCGACGCCTACGTCAAGGACTTCGAGGCTTCCAGCAGCGCCGCCCGCGATTGGCTAGTGGAACATCTCAGTAGATAGTCCGGCGGTGGGCGCGCGAGCCCGACGGCTCGCACACCCATCAGCGGAAATAGCTATTTCTTCGGTATCGGCAGGGTGACCAGTGCAACCGCGGCCGGCGAAAATGCAATTCCGTTGGGATGGACCAGTCCGGTGACGACGGGCGTGATAATGCCCGTGTTCATGTCGAGCAAACCGATGTCACCGACCGCGTCCGCGACGGTATAGACTTCACTCGGCGGAAAGTAGGGCTTCGTCAGCGTGTAGATTGCATTGCCGCCGGTATCGGTGATGAACAGGGTTCCCGCGGTGGAGATCATCCCAGAGGTCGAACCGACAAAGATCGTGTCGTTGACCTCGGTCGGGACGCCGCTCATCGTCAGCGGAACGTTGAGCACCGGATTCGTTGCGGTAGCGGAGCGCACGACGATGAGCTCATCGTCGCCCTGGCTGTCCAGCACCAGTTCGCCGGCCGGATCCAGCGTCATCGAATCCGCATCGCTGATGGCCAACGTCTCATCCGCGCCGGTCACGACGTTGAAAGCGGTTGCATTGCCCGCGAGCGTTTGAGTGACCTTCGTAACTTTCGCGGGCTTCCCGCTAATCTGCACGATCGCCTGACTGGTGAAGGGCGGCCCTGCCGGATTCGACGCAGAAATAAAAACGTCTTGGGAGTTTTTTCCGGCAAAGACGAAGTCATCGAAACCGCCGCCATGAGCGGTCGGGTTTACGAATCCGAAGGTTTTGAATTTGCCGTTCTTCGGATTGATCTCCGCCAGCGTCGGACTAGCGTCCTCATTCTGCGTCGTCCAAACCTCGTTGGTTTTCGGATTAATCTTGAGTCCGTCTGTGTGGCCGGCGATGATGACGTTTTGCAGCACCTTACCGGTGCTGATCTCGTACTCGACGATATTGCTCGTGCCGCTCGTGCCGTCCGGAGCGGCATTGTTTTGGTACGCGACCCAAAGGTCCGCACCATCGGCTGAGATCGCCAGATCATCGGGCTTGGTTGCAGGAGATGGCGGCGTCCCTTGGTTGGGCGGCACTCCGGGAAAGGTCGTGAGGGTATAAGGCGATGCAGCGACCGGCTGCGCCTGTGCGCCTCTCACCGCCAGCATGAAAGCGACGGAAAGCGCAAATCCGCCAACCAGCAATCGTTTAGCGCTGCAAATTCGTGAAACCATCGAAACCATCAACATTCTCCTGTCGTTTTCCGTGATGAGAACGCAGGAGAATACGCGACGGCCAAAGACGCGGCGTTAACGATGGGTTACCCGAATATGAAATTATCCCCCGCAGCCGAATCGCATCGTCGAGGTTTTTTACGCGCCTCACCGGCTCGAAGCCGCGCCAGGAGGGTTTGATTCGATGGAAACCACACCAGCTTCGCGCGGTGTTTTGCTCGTCGGCAGCGTTCCGCTCGAAAATGCGGAACAGGTTTTCCGCACCGCGGCGTCGCTCCTCGGATCACATCTGCGGCGAATTCCCGACGGCGAGACCGGCGACCGTCTGGGCTGGATCGGATGGCAGTTCAAGGTGTTCGGCAGTCATCCGCGCTTCGAGGTAATCCCACCCGAACCGGGCGGCTACACGACGATCCCGCATGTGCGCCTGCGGAGCGCCGATCGGTCGGTGGATGTGAGCTTCGGACGGCTCGGCTATGCCGCGGCCGCCGGCGCTTCGTGGACGGACTTTGTGCGGCTCCAGCGCGAAGGCGTGATTCCGGCGGCGACCCGTTTCCAAGTCAGCTTGCCGACGCCACTGGCGCCGATCACCTCCTTCGTCGTGATCGAAGACCAGGCGCGCGTCGAACCGGCCTATGAAACGCGTCTGCTCGCTGAGCTCGACGAGATTTGTGCGGCGATTCCGCCGCAGTCGCTCGCGATCCAATGGGACGTCGCGATCGAGATGGCCATCTGGGAGCAGGTCTTTCCGGTGCACTTTGCCGACCTCAAGCGCGGTGTCGTCGAACGGCTCGCGCGGCTCGGCGAGCGCATCCCGGCCGGTGTCGAGCTGGGCTATCATCTTTGTTACGGCGACTATGGTCATCAGCACTTCAAGCAGCCGGCTGACGCGGCGAATCTCGTCGAGGTCGCCAACTCCGTGATGGCTGCCGTCACGCGCCCGATCAATTGGATTGGGAAGAACATACTTGACTCATCAGACTAAATCCTCTATAGTTCTTTTTTCATGGCGAACGAACCCACCAATCTTAAAGACGCGGTTATCTACTTCTCCAACCCTGATAACTGCCTGAATTACTTGGCTGTGCGCCGTTGGCCGAACGGTGTGTTTTGTCCTACTTGCGGGTCGGACAAGGTGAG